>NZ_JBIUWN010000020.1:0-74116 GCF_044743485.1 Pseudomonas sp. NPDC087614
CGAAATGTCGCAAATTCATGTCGCATTTGTGAAAGGTTTAAAGCGATCTGCTGTGCTAGTCAAAACTTTTTTAATTTTGACCGCAACGACTCAAAGACTACTGTGACGCAGACACCACAAGGCACGCGACCTGGAAGGACGCGCGCACTCGTAGAAATTTTGAGGTGCTTGGAGAGGCGGCCTGGGTAAGGCCGCCGAATCTTCAGCGAGTTGTTGCCAGTTCCTGTTGGACGCTGGCGACAGTGCGAGGCCAAGGTTTACCAGCCTGAACCTTCGCTGGCAAGGCCTTGATGGCAGAAACAGCCGCGTCACGATTGGCGAAGTTGCCGTAGGTGATCACGTAGAGAGGCTTGCCGTTGAGCATTTTCTTGAAATAACGGTACTCGCCGCCCTGCTCTTTGACGAAGTTTTGTGCGCTCGTTTCGGAGCTGGTGCCGAGGATCTGCACCACGTAGTTGCCCGTCGGTTGCCCGGCGTACCAGCTGCCACCGGCGGCTTTGGCGACAGTAACCGGCTTCTCGACCGGTTTAGCGGCTGCCACTGGCTTGGCAGGCGCTGGAGCCGGTTTGGCTGCTGGCGCTGCCGGAGCAGGCTTGGCAGTGGCGATTTGCGTCGGTGCCGGCGTCGGTGCAGGACCGGCCGGAACACCCGCCGGTGGCGCCGAAGTGGTCACGGTTGGCGGCGTATCGCTGGAGCCTTCCAATGGCACGCCGTCGTCGCCTTCAGTGATACCGCCAGCCGCTTCGGCCAATGGGCCGCGCATGACGGGTTGCGAGTTGCCGACCAGCGGCAACGGCATCGGCTGTGTATTACCGGCGAATTCGACCGCTGGAGCACCGCCATTCGCTGCGCCCTGACCCAATGGCAGTTGAGCCTGCTCATTGGCCGGCGCGCCGGTGGTGGGTGCCTTGCTGCGACCCGGCATCAACCAGGCGGCGGCAACCGCGACCACAACGACGGCAGAAATCGCCAATACGTGTTTCTTCGGCATGTTAAACCCCATACTTGGACGCTTGACCGCAGAGCGGCTGGCAATCATGACTTCGATCAGAGCATCGCGAGCGACCTGGTTGATGTTACCCGGCCAACCCTCGGCGCTTTCGTGAATATCAGAGATCTGATCCGCGGTGAAAAGTTCGACACCCCGGCCTGCACCTTCGAGCCGTTGGTCGAGATACTCGCGGGTCTCTTCTTCGGTGTAAGGCTGCAACTCGATGACGTGGAAGCGTTCTTCCTCGAGCTGCAAAGCCTCGAGTTGAGCGATCAGCGACGATTCACCGAACAGGAATACATGCGGGCGACCTTCCGGCGCGCCGGCACCCAGTGCCATCAGCGCATCGAGGGCCGATTCGTCGAGTTGCTCGGCATCGTCCACCAGCAGATAGACTTCCTGGCCGGTCAGCGCCAGTTGCACCACCTGATCCAGAATCGCAGCGACATCGGCCTGAGCGACGTTCAGCGCCTGCGCCACCTGGCGCAGCACGCCAGCCGCATCACCAGCACCGCGGGCGGAAACCACCACGCTCTGCACAGATTGTTTGTTGGTGCTGGCGACCAGCGCCTGACGCAGCAGGGTCTTGCCGCTGCCTTCCGGGCCGGTGACCACCAGCAGCAACTGGCTGTAACGCGCCAGATGATGCAATTGTCCCAGCACCGGTTTGCGCTGGGCCGGAAAGAACTTGAAGCCCGGCACCCGCGGCGCGAAGGGATCGTGACTTAACTGAAAATGGCCGAGGAACGCCTCGTCGGCATGCAAACTAGTCATCGGAATCTTATTAACCTTTAAGCTGTGCCAAGGCGCGGTAATCCGCTCCCAGCGTGGCCTGTAGAACCTCTTTCGGATAATCGTCGGTCACTACCGCTTCGCCCATCCGGCGCAGCAGCACCAGGCGCAGGCGACCGTCGATCACTTTTTTGTCGATTGCCATGTGTTGAAGAAAATCGGCTTCGGTCATTTCGGCAGGCGGGATCACCGGCAGACCTGCACGCTGGAACAGGCGAATACCGCGATCACGCTCCTGCTCGCTGATCCAGCCCAGACGCGCGGACATCTCCAGCGCCATCACGGTGCCAGCCGCCACCGCCTCACCATGCAGCCAGACACCATAGCCCATGTGAGTCTCGATGGCGTGGCCGAAGGTGTGACCGAGGTTGAGCGTGGCGCGTACGCCGGTTTCCTTCTCATCAGCGCCGACCACCGCAGCTTTGGCTGCGCAGGAGCGCTCGATGGCGTACGTCAGGGCCTTTTGATCCAGCGCGCGCAAGGCGTCTACATTGTCTTCGAGCCAGGTCAGGAACGGTTCGTCGCAAATCAGGCCGTACTTGATGACTTCCGCCAGCCCCGCCGACAACTCGCGCTCGGGCAGCGTCTTCAGGGAAGCGGTATCGATCAGCACCACGTTCGGCTGATAGAACGCGCCAACCATGTTCTTGCCCAGCGGATGATTGATACCGGTCTTGCCGCCCACCGACGAATCGACCTGGGACAGCAAAGTGGTGGGAATCTGGATGAAATCGACGCCACGCTGGTAACAGGCCGCGGCGAAACCGGCCATATCGCCGATCACACCGCCACCCAGGGCAATAACGGTCGTGCGGCGGTCATGACGGGCGGTCAGCAGACCGTCGAAGATCAGTTGCAGGGTTTCCCAGTTCTTGAAGGCTTCGCCGTCGGGCAACACCACGGAAATCACCGAGAACTGCGCCAGGCTGCGGGTCAGACGTTCGAGATAGAGCGGCGCAACGGTCTCATTGGAGATGATTGCCACCTGCCGCCCGTGAATATGCGGAGCCAGCAGTTGCGGCTGATCCAACAAACCTTCGCCAATATGAATCGGGTAGCTGCGCTCGCCTAGATCGACCTTGAGTGTCTGCATGTGTCCCCACAGTGAAGATGGAAGCAGGCGTCCTGCCCTGAATTATTGGTTGTCTGCGGCCTATAGCGGGTATGACGCCGCTCGCACGCCATCCGCCACAACCTCGACGGGCTGTGATAGGACGCCGAGGATAGCGCATTTCGGGCGATGCTTTAACGGGGTGGAAGCTGCGCCAGGCGATCGAGAATGTCGAGCACCACCATGCGTGGCGGCCGTTCGTCGGTTTCCACCACCAGATCGGCGATTTCCCGATAAAGAGGATCACGGATCGCGAGCAGGTCTCGCAGGGTTTTCGCCGGATCAGCGGTGCGCAGCAACGGCCGATTGCGATCGCGGGAGGTGCGGCCAACCTGCTGTTCGACAGAGGCGTGCAAATACACCACACGCCCGCCGTCATGGAGGGCCTTGCGGTTGGCATCGCGCATGACTGCGCCACCGCCGGTCGCCAACACCACGCCATCGAATCCGCACAGTTCGGCGATCATCGCCTGCTCACGGTCGCGAAAGCCCGGCTCGCCTTCCTTGTCGAAGATCCACGGGATATTGGCGCCCGTGCGCAGTTCAATTTCCTTGTCGGAATCTTTGAACGGCAGGCGCAGCTCTTTGGCCAGCAACCGGCCGATGGTGCTTTTTCCAGCGCCCATCGGTCCTACAAGAATCAAATTTCGCACAGAATCAACGACTCACAGCAATCGCCTGGTTATTCATGATACGCGGAGTGAGAAATACCAGCAGCTCGGATTTTTTCTCCGAAACCACATCACGCCGGAAAAGGCGGCCAAGATACGGCACATCGCCAAGAAATGGCACCTTATCTACGACCTTGCTTTGAGTATTTGAGAAAACGCCCCCAATCACGATGGTTTCGCCGTCATTGACCAGCACCTTGGCGTTGACCTCGTTCTTTTTGATCGGCGGGACATCCTGCACTTTGTTCAGGTAGTCCGGTTCGTCCTTGGTGACCTTGACCTCCATGATGATGCGGTTGTCTGGCGTGATCTGTGGCGTCACCTCCAGCGACAGCGAAGCCTCCTTGAACGACACCGAGGTGGCGCCGCTGGAGCTGGCTTCCTGGTAGGGAATTTCGGTGCCTTTGAGGATCTTGGCGGTTTCCTTGTCGGAGGTGACGACTTTCGGTTGCGAGACGATTTCGCCGTTGCCGGTTTTTTCCATGGCCGTCAGCTCGAGATCGAGCAACACGTTGTCAGTGATAAAAGCGATACCAATCCCGGACGTGTTGTTGACGGTGCCCATGTCGACGAACGGCGAGTTGGTGCTGGTGCTGCCCGGCGTTCCGATGGTGGTGGAAGAACCGTTGCTCACACCAGACGTGTTCCAGTTGCCCTTGTTCTGGATGGAGCCGCCCCAGCGCACGCCCAGGCTTTTGTCGTAATCGACGTTGGCCTCAACGATTCGTGCCTCGATCATCACTTGGCGCACCGGAATATCCAATTGCGCCACGATCCGCCGCAGCTCATCAAGACGATCCTGAGTCTGGTAGGCAATGATGTTATTGGTGCGTTCATCGACGGTGATCGAACCGCGCTCGTCGATTTTCGCCTCGGCGCTGGTCACCGACTGGAACAGCTTGGCGATGTCCGCGGCCTTGGCGTAGTTCACCTGCAGCAGTTCACGGCGCAACGGTGCCAATTCAGCGATCTGCCTCTGCGATTCCAGCTCCTGGCGCTCACGGGCGGCGATCTCATCGGCCGGCGCCACCAGCAGCACATTGCCGATCTTGCGTTTATCCAGCCCTTTGGTTTTCAACACCAGATCCAGTGCCTGGTCCCACGGCACATTTTGCAGGCGCAAGGTGATGCCGCCCTGCACCGTATCGCTGGCCACGAGGTTGAGGTTGGTGAAATCAGCGATCAGTTGCAGCACCGAACGCACGTCGATGTCCTGAAAATTCAGCGAGAGTTTTTCGCCGGTGTAGGCCTGACGGTCAGCGTTGCGTTTTTGCAGGTCGTCCATCGTCATCGGACGAATGCTGACGGTCAGCTTGTTGTCGGTCTGGAATGTGGAGTAATCGAAAGTGCCGCTGGGCTCGATGGTGATGATTGCACGATTGCCGGTCGCGGCAGCATTGACGAACTGCACAGGCGTGGCGAAATCCTTGACGTCGAGGCGCACCCGCAACTTGTCGGGCAACTGGGTGCGCGCGAAGCTGAGGATGACTTTGCCATCATGTTCCTGGATATCCGGGGCGATGGTCGGGTCAGACAGGTCGATGACCACGTTGCCCTCGCCTGCGGTACCGCGCTGAAAATCAACGCCGCGAATGGCTCGGGCCTTGGCGACGAACGCCGTGGCGGGAGGCGCCGCCGTGGTCACGCGCGGCGCTGCAACAGCGGCGGAACGCGGCGTGGCCGCTGGAGCCCCCTGACCTACCACCACGAACAGATTCTTACCCTCGACCCGCGTGCTGTAAGGCGCAAGCTGCGTCAGGCTGACGATCAGGCGGGTGCGATCCTTGGCTTCAACCACCGTGGCCGTGCGCGCATTGCCGCGGCCCAGATCGAGATTCTTTTTGGCCAAATGACTGGCTACACCGGGCAAATCCAGGGCAATCCGCGCCGGGGATTCGGTGGTGTAGCCCTTGGGTTGCGGTGGAGGGCCGTCGAACGACAGCTTCAGTTCGACGCGATCACCCGGCAATGCCGCCACGTCCAGCGTCTTCAGATTGGCCGCGATTACCATCGGCGACATCAGCGCTATCCATAGCGAAAAACCGAGGGTGGAGAAAATCCTGTTCATTATTCGACTTCCACTAAGAGTGCTCTTTCAAAGGAATGGTGCGTGGACGCTCCAGCCAGGCGCCTTCGCCGTCGGGCACGATTTCAATGACATCGACCTGAGTGGCGCTGATGGCAACGATGCGCCCGTCGTTGCGCCCCAGGTAGTCGCCGACCTTCAACCGATGCACCCCGCCCGCCCCGCGCAATAGCGCAAAGGAGCGGCTGGCATTGGAAATCGTGCCGACCATTTCAAACTGCTCGATGTTGAAGCCTTCGAGGTATTGCCTGACCCGGTTCGGGTCAGGTTTGACGTTGCGCGAACCATGCTTCTGCCCGGCCAGATCGACACGCACCTGACGTGAGAACGGACTGCGCAGATTGGCGGCGCTATACGTGAATTTCGGGTAAGTGTGGAATGTCGGCGTGGGTTCAATCTTGCCCGCCGGGCGCAGACGCACTTCATTCATATAGGCGTCGAGGTCACTGAAACCTTCGCTGCCGCCACACCCGCTCAATGCCAGCAGCGCCGCCGACAGCGCGAGATAACGAGTCAGGGTCATTTCTGCAGCCCCTTGTCGTTATAGCGGTAAGTCTTGGCGAGAATGCTCATGCGCAGCTTCGGCCCGCCTTCCTTATTGGCCGGTGCCAGTTCGAAATCATGCAGCGTGACAATGCGCGGCAACCCGGCCACTCCGCTGACGAAAGTGGCAAGATCGTGATAGGAGCCGGTGACGGTAATCTGGATCGGCAGTTCGATGTAGAACGGCTGAGTCACTTCCGGCAGCAGTTTGATCTCCTCGAACTCCAGGCCGCTACCCAATCCCGTGCGGGTGATGTCTTCCAGTAAACCCGGCACCTCAGTGTCGCTCGGCAATTGCCGCAACAACACGCCGAAGGAGTTTTCCATTTCCTTCATCTGCTGGGTGTACAACTCGAGATTGGCCGACAGGTGCGCCTTGCTGGCGAACTGCTCCTTGAGCGCGGCCTCCTCCAGGCGCCTGGCCTCAAGTTGGTTTTCCATGTCGCTGATGAAAAAGTTATAGCCAAACGCCAATACCAGAACCATCACCAGCGCGCCGGCGATGGCCTTCACCGCGGCCGGCCAGGAACCGATGTTGCTGGTGTCCAGATCGTTGAAATCGACGTTGCGCAGACTCTCCAGCCATTCGGACGGCTTCATTGCTCGCCCTCCAGCGTCATGGGCTGGGTCTGACGAACAGTCAATTGAAAGACGTTGGCCTGCTCCACCTGGTCGGCTGAAGCGGCCTTCACTTCGTTCAGACTCGGCGCTTCGAACCAGTCGGACGCCTCCAGATTGCGCATCAACTCGGAAACACGATTGTTCGACTCCGCCGCCCCACTGATCGACAGGGTTTTACCAGCCATTTTCACGTCAGTGAAATACACGCCATCGGGCAAAGTGCGCGCCAGTTGATCGAAAATCCGCCCGATGACCTGCCGGTTGCCCTGCAGGTCCTGGATGATGTTCATGCGCTCGAGCAATTGTTGGCGATGAGCCTTAAGCTCGCTGATTTGCTTGATTCGCTCGTCGACTACAGCAATCTGTTTGCCAATGTAGTCGTTACGGGCCGCTTGCCGGGCGATGGCCGTATTGATGATCTGATCGGCGATAAACACTGCGCCCACAGAGCCGACCAACACGCCCGTCAGCACCAGCAGGAAGCGTTTGCGCTGTGCTTCGCGGCGCTCCTCACGCCAGGGTAAAAGGTTGATCCGCGCCATCAGTCGAAACTCCTGAGCGCGAGCCCGCAGGCAATCATCAGGGCCGGCGCGTCACTGGCCAGGGCCCCGGCGTTGACCTTACTGCTCAAGGCCATGTCGGAAAAAGGATTGGCCACCTGAGTCGGCGTATCGAGGCGCTGCTCGATCAATCTATCCAGACCCGACACCGATGCGGTGCCGCCGGCCAGCAGAATGTGATCGACCGCGTTGTACTGTCCTGAGGCGAAGAAGAACTGCAACGAACGCGAAACCTGCTGCACCAGCGCTTCACGAAACGGCTGCAACACCTCGCTGACATAGTCGTCGGGAAGGCCACCCTGTTTCTTCGCCAGCCCCGCCTGCTCGACGGTCAGGCCATAGCGACGCTGGATTTCTTCGGTCAGTTGACGACCGCCGAACAGTTGCTCTCGGGTGTAGATGATCTTGCCGTTGTACAGAACGCTGAGGGTGGTCATGGTTGCGCCGATGTCGACCACCGCCACGGTCAGGCGCTCCTGGGAGGCCGCCAGTTGCGTCGCGAGCAGGCCGAACGAGCGTTCCAGCGCATACGCCTCGACGTCCACCACGCGAGCCGTCAGCCCGGCGAGCGCGAGGGCTGCTTCACGGACTTCGACGTTCTCCTTTCGGCAGGCAGCGAGCAACACGTTGACTCGCTCGGGGTTGCGCGGCGACACGCCCTGGACTTCAAAGTCGATAGCAACCTCGTCCAGCGGATAGGGAATGTATTGGTCAGCTTCGATCTTGAGCTGGTTTTCCAGCTCGTCGTCTGACAGTCCGGCGTCCATTTCGATGATTTTGGTGATGACCGCGGAACCGGCCACCGCCACCGCCACGCTCCTGTTGCTGGTGCGCGCCTTGACCAGCACCCGGCTCAGCGCCTGGCCGACACCTTCGAGCTCGGCGATGTTTTTCTCGACCACAGCGTTAGCTGGCAACGGCTCCACCGCGTATGCCTCGACCCGGTAGCGGTCACCCTGACGGCTCAACTCCAGCAGCTTCACCGACGTGGAACTGATGTCGATCCCCAGTAACGTATTGGCCTTTTTATTGAAGAGTCCCAGCACTACCAATTCCCTATGACTTTCCGTGAGTTACGGACTCTGTAATACGCATTGCGTTCCTTCACCCCGTCTTGACAGAAGCGCCAATGACGCCTCCGGCAGAAAAGTGCTTATAATGCCCAGCGATTTTTTCCGCTTTTTACTGCCAGCGCGGGCCGTTCTGTGTATAGCCGGAACCCCGTCGCCAAATTCATTCTTTGCCCTGGATGTCCAAAAGCCTTGATTCGTCTGCTGAAATTTTTCGGTTGGTCCATCGTCGCCGTTTTCTGCGGACTGCTATTAGGTCTCAGCGGCGCGTATCTTTACCTTAGTCCGGGTTTGCCATCTGTGGAGGCGCTGAGAAGCATTCAGTTGCAGATTCCACTGCGGGTCTACAGCAGCGACAACAAGTTGATCGCAGAATTTGGCGAAATGCGCCGGACTCCGATCCGTTTCGCCGACATTCCCCCCAATTTCATTAATGCGTTACTAAGTGCTGAAGACGACAATTTCGCCAATCACTACGGTGTCGATCCGAGCAGCCTGATGCGCGCCGCGACGCAATTGGTCAAAAGCGGCCACATTCAGTCCGGCGGCAGCACCATCACCATGCAGGTGGCGAAGAACTTCTTCCTGAGCAGCGAACGCAGCTTCTCGCGCAAAACCACCGAGATCTTGCTGGCCCTGCAAATCGAACGACAGCTGACCAAGGACGAGATTCTTGAGCTGTATGTGAACAAGATCTATCTGGGCAACCGCGCCTACGGCATCGAGGCGGCGGCGCAGGTGTATTACGGCAAGTCGATCCGCGACATCAGCCTGGCGCAAATGGCAATGATCGCCGGCCTGCCAAAAGCCCCGTCGCGCTTCAACCCGCTGGCGAACCCGGTGCGCAGCAAAGAACGCCGCGACTGGATCCTGGGGCGCATGTACAAACTCGGCAAGATCAGCGAGGCGGACTACACCGCCGCGGTCAACGAACCGCTGAACGCCAGCTATCACGTACCGACGCCAGAAGTGAACGCGCCGTACATCGCCGAAATGGCCCGCGCCGAAATGGTCGGTCGCTATGGGAGCGACGCCTACACCGAAGGCTTCCGCGTCACCACCACGGTGCCAAGCAACCTGCAGGAAATGGCCAACACTGCGCTGCACGAAGGTT
This sequence comes from Pseudomonas sp. NPDC087614, assembly GCF_044743485.1. Taxonomy (NCBI): domain Bacteria; kingdom Pseudomonadati; phylum Pseudomonadota; class Gammaproteobacteria; order Pseudomonadales; family Pseudomonadaceae; genus Pseudomonas; species Pseudomonas sp. NPDC087614. Next base: position 9,560 of record NZ_JBIUWN010000020.1, read on the forward strand.
TGATGACCTACGACCAGCGTCACGGCTATCGCGGCCCTGAATCGCGCTTGCCGGGCAAAACCCGCGAAGCCTGGGCCAACGAATTGACCAAACAGCGCACCATCAGCAGCCTGGAACCGGCGATCGTCACCCAGGTCGACAAGAACGGCCTGCAAGTGCTGACCCGTACCGGTGAAGAACATGTCGCCTGGGACACCATGAAATGGGCGCGGCCGTTCCTCAACACCAACAGCATGGGCGCCACCCCGCGTCAGCCGTCGGATGTCGCGCAGGTCGGCGACCTGGTGCGAGTACAGCGCCAGAAGGACAATTCGCTGAAATTCAGCCAGATTCCGCAAGCGCAAGGTGCGCTGGTGTCGCTGGATCCTCAGAACGGTGCGATTCGCTCCCTGGTCGGCGGTTTTGCCTTTGAGCAGAGCAACTACAACCGCGCCATGCAGGCCAAGCGTCAGCCGGGGTCGAGCTTCAAGCCGTTCGTCTACAGTGCTGCGCTGGATAACGGCTACACCGCCGCCAGCCTGGTGAACGACGCACCGATCGTTTTCGTCGACGAATACATGGACAAGGTCTGGCGACCAAAGAACGACAACAACACGTTCCTGGGTCCGATCCGTCTGCGCGAGGGGCTGTACAAGTCACGCAACCTCGTGTCGATCCGTTTGCTGCAGGCGATGGGCGTCGGCAAGACCATCGACTACATCACCCGCTTCGGCTTCAACAAGCAGGATCTGCCGCCCAACCTGTCTCTGGCGCTGGGCACCGCGACCCTGACGCCAATGGAGATCGCTACCGGTTGGAGCACGTTCGCCAACGGCGGCTACAAGATCACTCCGTATCTCATCGACAAGATTGAAAGCCGCAATGGCGACACGCTGTTCGTCGCCAACCCGCCAACCGTGCCGCAGGGCGGCTCGGCCACGGACGGCATCGCGGCGCCAGCCACTCAACCGCTCACCGTCGACACGGCGCCGGTTCCGGGCGAATCCGCAGACAACACAGCAGCTCCACAAGTGCCGGCAGTGGCCGAGCGGATCGTCGATGGTCGCACTACTTACATCCTCAACAGCATGTTGCAGGACGTGATCAAGCTCGGCACCGGCCGTCGCGCACTGGCCATGGGTCGCAGCGACATCGCCGGTAAAACCGGTACGACCAACGAATCGAAAGATGCCTGGTTCTCTGGCTACAACGCCGATTACGTGACCACGGTCTGGACAGGCTTCGATCAGCCGGAAAGCCTAGGCCGCCGTGAATTCGGCGGCACGGTGGCGCTACCGATCTGGATGAACTACATGTCGGCTGCGCTGAAGGACAAGCCGCCACACGTGCAGCCTGAGCCGGAAGGCATCCTAAGCCTGCGGGTTGATCCGGTCAGCGGCCGTGCGGCAACACCGAGCACGCCGGGCGCCTACTTCGAGCTGTTCAAGGCCGAAGACACGCCGCCATCGGTGAATGAACTGGGTAACGGCACCGCACCGGGCAGTCCGTTGCCAGCGGATGAACAGGCGCCAATCGATTTGTTCTGATCCTGATCCGCCGACAAGCCCCACCTTCGAGAGAAGTGCGGGGCTTTTTTGTGCCTTCAGGATTTGCAGTGGATGTACCGCCTTCTTCACAGGTAAAACCGCTCGCGCACCCACTATGCGAGCCCCCCCCCTGCGGCAGCGGGCTTGCGCGCGAGGAGACATCAGAAACAAAAAAGCCCCGACTCTTGCGAGTCGGGGCTTTCGCTTGAAGCGCTACAACGACTTAGCCGTTGAACACATCATCGACGCTTTTCAGCGGGTAGTTCTTCGGATACGGCAGGGTTGCCACACCGGTCTCGATGGCGGCTTTGGCCACGGCATCGGAGATCAGGGTGATCAGGCGCTGGTCCATTGGCTTCGGAATGATGTACTCACGACCGAATTCCAGCGGGGCGCCACCGTAGGCATCGCACACGTCCTGAGGGACTGGCAGTTTGGCCAGTTCACGCAGGGCGTTGGCAGCAGCCACTTTCATTTCTTCGTTGATGCGCTTGGCGCGAACGTCCAGGGCACCACGGAAGATGAACGGGAAACCCAGTACGTTGTTGACCTGGTTCGGGTAGTCCGAACGGCCGGTGGCCATGATCACGTCGTTACGGGTGGCGTGCGCCAGTTCCGGGGAGATTTCCGGATCCGGGTTCGAGCACGCGAACACGATCGGGTTGGCCGCCATCGACAGCAGGCCTTCCGCGCTCAGCAGGTTCGGGCCGGACAGACCAACGAACACATCAGCGCCTTTCAGAGCGTCAGCCAGGGTGCGCTTCTCGGTGGCGTGGGCGAACACGGCTTTGTACTGGTTCAGGTCGTCACGGCCGGAGTGAATCACGCCAGTACGGTCAACCATGAAGATGTTTTCGATGCTTGCGCCCATGCTCACCAGCAACTTCATGCAGGAGATGGCAGCAGCACCAGCGCCCAGGCAGACGATCTTGGCGTCAGCCAGGGTTTTGCCAGCGATTTCCAGGGCGTTGATCATGCCTGCAGCGGTCACGATTGCAGTGCCGTGCTGGTCATCGTGGAACACTGGAATGTCGCACTGCTCGATCAGAGCGCGTTCGATCTCAAAGCACTCGGGTGCCTTGATGTCTTCCAGGTTGATGCCACCGAAGGTGATGGAAATGCGCTTGACGGTGTCGATGAAGGCTTGCGGGCTTTCGGAGTCGACTTCGATGTCGAAAACGTCGATGCCAGCGAAGCGCTTGAACAGTACGCCTTTACCTTCCATTACAGGCTTGGAAGCCAATGGGCCGAGGTTGCCCAGGCCGAGAATCGCGGTGCCATCGGAAATGACTGCAACCAGGTTGCCCTTGCCGGTGTACTTGTAGGCCAGTTCAGGATCGCGAGCGATCTCACGCACTGGTTCAGCTACGCCGGGGCTGTAGGCCAGCGACAGGTCGCGGGCGGTAGCAGTGGCCTTGGTGAGCTCGACACTCAGCTTCCCCGGACGAGGATTGGCATGATATTCGAGAGCGGCAGTTTTCAGATCAGACATTTTGGCATTCCGCTTTTTTACTGTTGGACAGACTGGTCAGCGAGGATACGCGCCTCGCAAAGTCCCCACAAGACTGAGCAGTCACCCCTGTCAAGCACCCAGCCCTACGACTTTGGGCCAAGAGCCACGGCGGGCAAGGGCTTGACTGTTCACAATCAACAGGAAAAATGTCTACAAGTTTACTCAGCGAGCGCGTTGAAACATCGACGGATCGGTCAGTGGCAGTAGCCAACGCGGCTGACCCGGTTGCAACCCACCGCGACGCGAACGATCAACCACCCAGCCACGAGCCTCGATTTGCTTGCCCTTCAGCGCTTGCAGGCGAGCGCTGTCAAATTGTCCGACCAGATTGGGTGCAACGCGCAATACAAGTGCGCCCTGCAACTCGATCCAGATTCCACCTCGATTGCGTTGCACCTTGCTCACACGACCACTGACCACCGCGAAACCCGAGCGCTGGATCTGCTCCGCTTTCAGTACAGGTGATTGCCGCCAGAGACCTCGCCCAGCCTGTCGCGCGCTGCGCTCGGCGGCTTGCTGACAGGCCACCAAATCGACATTCGGTGCTACGGCGACCTGAAAACCGAGGCCGTCGGCGAGCATTTGCGCTTCAAGATTGGCGCCGCTGACGCTATAGAGGTGGGCGAGCGTACGACCGTAATGGTCTTTCGCTTGCTTACCGGGGAGCAAACCGACACGTCCGCCACTGGCAGCCACCAACGCTTCGAGGCGTTTGCGTGCCGCCACGGCTAACGGTTCGTCGCTGCGACCCTGCCTGCCCAGTTCAGGCGTATTGAGACCAATCATGCGTACGCTGCGCCCGTCGCTCAGGCGCAAGGTGTCGCCATCGACCACGCGCTGCACTGCCACGGTAGTCAGCCCCGAGGGCACAGGACAGAAGGCTTGCGCTGCGGACAGCCAAATCGCGGACACAAAAAAGGCGCCCGCGAGGGACGCCTTTTTCAGCAGTGAGGAACAGCCCACCGGGCTCTTCAACCTTACTCTGCAGCAGCAGGTTTCTTGCCGAAAGCACCGAAACGGTCGGCGAAGCGCTGAACGCGGCCGCCAGTGTCCAGAGTCTTTTGCTTACCGGTGTAGAACGGGTGGCATTCGTTGCAAACGTCGATCGCCAGGGCTTTGCCGAAGGTCGAACGAGTTTCGAATTTGTTGCCGCAGCTGCAGGTAACAGCGATTTCTGGGTAGTTCGGGTGGATATCAGCTTTCATGGTGTCTTCCTCAGCTAGCGTGCCGCCATCCAACACTATTGTTGAATACCGCACGTAATTAGGCCGCGGATTCTACCAGACAATGTCAATCGTGCAAGCTGTCCCTTAGACCGACCGTCTGCTAGGCTCCCGGCCTCGAACACATTCTCCTGTGGGAGCGGGCTTGCTCGCGAATGCGGCGTCTCACCCAACATTACGGTGCCTGACACACCGCATTCGCGAGCACGCCCGCTGCCACAATTGATCTGCGCTCGCCCTTCTTTTGTGTTGATAGAGACCCCCGCGTGCCCGACGCCATTCTGCGCCTCGCCCTGCCTTCACCCTTGCGCCGCCTGTTCGACTATCGAGCCCCGGCCGGCGTGCTGCGCGCCCAGTTACAACCAGGCATGCGTCTGCGGGTGCCGTTCGGCCGGCGGGAGATGATCGGGATTCTGGTCGAGGTCACTGACACCAGCGAAGTGCCGGTGGAAAAGCTCAAACCGGCACTGGCCCTGCTCGATACCACGCCGCCACTGCCACCGGCGCTGTTCAAGCTGTGCCTGTGGACGTCGCAGTATTATCAGCACAGCCTTGGCGACACTCTGAGCTGGGCGCTGCCGGTGCTGTTGCGTCAGGGCGAACTGGCCGAAGCGCGGCAGGAACGCTTCTGGTCGATCACCCCCGGCGCCAGCCTCGATGATCCGCGTGTCGCACGCGCCCCGCGCCAACGTGAGGCACTGGCCACCCTGGCCCAACACCCGCACGGCGTTGCCCATCAGTTGCTGAGCAAGCTGATGCTGAGCAAGGACAGCCTCGATTTGTTGCTGGCCAAGAATCTGGTGCAAGTCGACATCCGCCGGCATGCACCCGGTGCACGCCACGAGCACTGGCTCGCGCAGCCGGAATTACCGCTCAACACTGAGCAACGCGCCGCATATGAAGCGATTCGCGCAGGCTTTGACAGTTATCATGCGTTTCTGCTGGCCGGTGTCACCGGCAGCGGCAAGACCGAAGTCTATTTGCAACTGATCCGCGAGACCCTCGAGGCCGGCAAGCAGGCGCTGGTGCTGATCCCGGAGATCAACCTCGGCCCGCAAACCCTGGCGCGGTTCGAGCAGCGCTTCAATGCGCGCATCGCCCTGCTGCACTCGGCGGTCAATGACCGCGAGCGCCTCGACGCCTGGCTTGCCGCCCGCGATGGCGAGGCCGACATTATTATCGGCACCCGTTCGGCGCTGTTCACCCCGATGAAAAACCCGGGCCTGATCATCATCGACGAGGAGCATGACGGTTCTTATAAACAGCAGGAAGGCCTGCGCTATCACGCCCGCGACCTGGCACTGGTGCGCGCGCGGCAGGAAAACATTCCGATCGTCCTGGGTTCGGCCACGCCTTCGCTGGAAAGTCTGCACAACGCCTACACCGGTCGGTACGGCCTCCTGCGACTGAATGAGCGCGCCGGCGGTGCCAAGCAACCACGCTTCCTGCGCCTGGATGTAAAAAGTCGTCCGCTGGACAGCGGCATTTCCGGCCCGATGCAGCAAGCCATCGGCCAGACGCTCGCCAACGGCCAACAGGTATTGGTGTTCCTCAACCGTCGAGGTTTTGCGCCGACGCTGCTCTGTCACGATTGCGGCTGGATGTCCGAGTGTTCGCGCTGCGACGCGCGGATGACCGTGCACCAGCGTCACGGCGAACTGCGCTGCCACCATTGCGGTTACGTCGAACGCGTGCCGCGCCAGTGCCCCAAGTGCAACAAGGTTGATCTGCGCCCGGTCGGCGCCGGTACCGAGCGTGCCGAAGAACGGCTGGCGATTCTGTTCCCCGATTACCCGGTGCTGCGCGTTGACCGCGACAGCACTTCGCGCAAGGACGCGATGAATCAGTTGTTCGCGACGATTCAGAAGGGCCAGCCGTGCATTCTGGTCGGCACGCAGATGCTGGCCAAGGGGCACCACTTTCCGCGAGTAACGCTGGTGTCGATCCTCGATGCCGACGGCGGGCTGTTCTCCGGCGACTTCCGCGCCAGCGAGCGAATGGCGCAGTTGATCGTTCAGGTTGCCGGGCGTGCCGGACGAGCGGAAGAGCCGGGCAAAGTGATCATTCAGACGCACTTGGCCGACCATCCTTTATTAGTGCAACTGACCGAGCAGGGTTACTTCGCGTTCGCCGAACAGGCGTTGAGCGAGCGCCGCGCCGCCGGCCTGCCGCCGTTTTCACATCTGGCGCTGTTGCGCGCCGAAGCGCACAAGCCGGGGCAGGCCGAAGGCTTTCTCGATGAGGCATGCAGCGAGGCCGAACGTTTGTTGGCTGAGCAGAATCTGAGCGGGATCGAATTGCTCGGGCCGGTGCCGGCACCGATGGAACGGCGGGCGGGGCGCTACCGTGCGCAACTGCTTTTACAGGCGACAGCACGGGGGCCACTGCATCGGTTGCTCGCCACTTGGTTGCTGGTGCTGGAACAGATGCCGAGTGGGCGGGCGGTGCGCTGGTCGCTGGATGTCGATCCCGTGGATCTGTATTGACCTGAAGATCGCCTTCGCGAGCAGGCTCCCACATTGGATCTGCGGCGTTCATACATTATGTGTCTGGCACCGATCCCTTGCGGGAGCGGGCTTGCTCGCGAAAAGGCCCGAATTGTCACCACATATCCATAAGCTGCCTGCTAAGGTTGGCAAGCCCGTCTTCGCAACGGATAATGCCCAGTTTTTCCACCCGCGCATCGATGCGCCGCCGCGCTTGCGGTCGAAAGAGAAGACCATGAAAGACACCATCCGCCAGCTGATCCAACAAGCCCTCACCCAACTCGTCAACGAAGGTGTGTTGCCTGAAGGCCTGACGCCGGCGATCCAGGTGGAGAACGCCCGCGACAAGACCCACGGCGACTTCGCCAGCAACATCGCCATGATGCTGGCCAAGCCTGCGGGTATGAAGCCGCGCGATCTGGCGGAAAAAATCATTGCCGCACTGCCTGCCGACGAGAACGTCACCAAAGCGGAAATCGCCGGCCCCGGCTTCATCAACTTCTTCCAGAACACTCAGGCCCTGGCCAACCGCCTCGACGCTGCCCTGGCTGACGCCCATGTTGGCGTGCGCAAGGCCGGCCCGGCGCAGCGCACCGTGGTCGACCTGTCGGCACCGAATCTGGCCAAAGAGATGCACGTCGGCCACTTGCGCTCGACCATCATCGGTGACGGCGTGGCCCGTGTACTGGAATTCCTCGGCGACGAAGTGATCCGCCAGAACCACGTCGGCGACTGGGGCACCCAGTTCGGCATGCTGATGGCGTATCTGCAGGAAAACCCGATCACCAGCGATGAGCTGTCGGATCTGGAAAACTTCTACCGCGCCGCCAAGCAGCGTTTCGACGAATCCGAAGCGTTCGCCGACCGTGCCCGTGGCCTGGTGGTCAAGTTGCAGGCCGGCGATGCCGAGTGCCTGGCGCTGTGGACCAGGTTCAAGGACATCTCGCTGTCGCACTGCCAGAAGATCTACGAACTGCTCAACGTCAAGCTGACCATGGCCGACGTGATGGGCGAAAGCGCCTACAACGACGACCTGATCAACGTTGTAAACGACCTGAAAGCCGCCGGCATGCTGGTCGAGAGTAACGGCGCCCAGTGCGTGTTCCTCGACGAATTCAAGAACGCCGACGGCGACCCGCTGCCGGTGATCATCGTCAAGGCTGACGGCGGTTACCTGTACGCCACCACTGACCTGGCAGCCGTGCGCTACCGCAGTGGCAAATTGAAGGCTGATCGCGCGCTGTACTTCGTCGACCAGCGTCAGGCCCTGCACTTCCAGCAAGTGTTCGCCGTGGCGCGCAAGGCCGGTTTCGTGACCCATCCGATGGAAATGGAGCACATGGGCTTCGGCACCATGAACGGCGCCGACGGCCGTCCGTTCAAGACCCGTGACGGCGGCACCGTGAAGCTGATCGACTTGCTCACCGAAGCGCAGGAACGTGCCTACAGCCTGGTGAAAGAGAAGAACCCGACGCTGGCCGAAGACGAGTTGCGCAATATCGCCAAAGTCGTTGGCATCGGTGCGGTGAAATACGCCGACCTGTCCAAGCACCGCACCAGCGACTACAGCTTCAACTTCGACCTGATGCTCAACTTCGAAGGCAATACCGCGCCATACCTGCTGTACGCCTACACCCGCGTGGCCGGTGTGTTCCGCAAACTGGGCAAGGACTTCAGCGAAGTCGACGGTCAGATCGTTCTCGAAGCGGCGCACGAACTTGAGCTGGCGGCGAAACTGGCGCAGTTCGGCGAAGTGCTGAATAACGTGTCCGACAAAGGCACGCCGCACATCCTCTGCACTTATCTGTACGACGTTGCCGGTCTGTTCTCCAGCTTCTACGAGAACTGCCCGATCCTCGCCGCCGAGACGCCAGCACAGATGCAGAGCCGTCTGCGTCTGGCCGCGCTGACCGGTCGCACCCTCAAGCAAGGCCTGGAGCTGTTGGGTCTGGAAACTCTGGAGCGTATGTAAGTTGGCTGCCAAGAAAAAACCTGCACCCAAGCGTGGCGCCAGCCGTTACCAAGCTCCTGCGAAGCAACCGATTCCGGGTTGGCTGTGGATGGCCATCGGCCTGACGGTCGGTGCGTTCATCGTGTTCCTGATGAAACTGGAACCGGGCAAGGGCAGCGACACGGTCAAGCGTGAGAAGGTCGAACAACAGCAGCAGAGAGCGTCGAAAATCGCCGAGGCCAACAAGACCCCGCCGAGCCCGACGCAGCCCGTGAAGCCGAAGTACGACTTCTACACCCTGCTGCCGGAATCGGAAGTGATCGTACCGCCGGACGCCGTGCCGGAGAAAACCCTGCCGACACCACAAGTGCCGACCATCCCGACGACGCCGGTAACACCTGCCGAAGCGGCGAAAATCGACACGGCACGGGCTCAAGCTGCGCTGTCGGGCATTACCCCGCCGCCCGCGCCACCGGTGGCGAAAGCGGCGCCGGTGACCAAGTTCTTCCTGCAGGCCGGTTCGTTCCGTAAAGAGACCGATGCGGACAAGGTGCGCGCGCAGATCATTCTGCTGGGTCAGTCGGTGGCCGTTGAGTCCGGCACGGTGAAGGATGAAACCTGGTACCGCGTATTGGTCGGTCCGTTCAGCAACCGCGAACAACTGACCACGGCCCAGAAGCAACTGGCTGGCGCTGGTTTTAGCAACCTGTTGTTACAACAACGCCAGAATCGCTGATCCCATCAGCGGTCCCGCGTCATCACTCTTCGCGAGCAAGCCCGCTTCCACAGGATCTGCGCTAACCCTGTGGGAGCGGGCTTGCTCGCGAAGGCGTCATGGCTGACACCCCGTCATCCTGACACACCCTCGCCGTTCGTCCCCCTGCACCCTCCCCGGTTGAAATCCGCTTCTCCACCCCCATATGAATGGGCATAAGGCATTTTCGCCCCGCAGTGTGGAGACTCTTCCCTTGACCACCATCGTTTCAGTCCGCCGCCACGGCAAAGTCGTCATGGGCGGCGACGGCCAGGTTTCTCTCGGCAACACCGTGATGAAAGGCAACGCGAAGAAAGTCCGTCGCCTTTACCACGGCCAGGTCATCGCCGGTTTTGCCGGTGCCACCGCTGACGCCTTTACCCTCTTCGAACGCTTCGAAGGCCAGCTTGAGAAACATCAGGGCCACCTGATCCGCGCCGCCGTCGAACTCGCCAAAGAATGGCGCACCGACCGCTCCCTCAGCCGCCTCGAAGCCATGCTCGCGGTCGCCAACAAAGATGCCTCGTTGATCATCACCGGCAACGGTGACGTGGTTGAACCTGAAAATGGTCTCATCGCCATGGGTTCCGGTGGCGGTTACGCCCAGGCTGCGGCCAGCGCGCTGCTGAAAAAGACCGACCTGTCGGCCCGTGAAATCGTCGAAACCGCTTTGGGTATCGCCGCCGACATCTGTGTATTCACCAACCACACTCAGACCATTGAGGAGCAGGATCTCGCTGAAGAAGCCTGATACGGCCCCTGTGCCACGGCTTTTTTTGCTTGAGGACCGCCAATTATTATGTCCATGACTCCCCGCGAAATCGTCCACGAACTCAACCGCCACATCATCGGCCAGGACGATGCCAAGCGCGCCGTCGCGATTGCCCTGCGCAACCGCTGGCGCCGGATGCAGTTGCCTGAAGAGCTGCGTGTTGAAGTGACCCCGAAGAACATCCTGATGATCGGCCCGACCGGCGTCGGTAAAACCGAGATCGCCCGTCGCCTGGCGAAACTGGCCAACGCGCCGTTCATCAAGGTCGAAGCGACCAAATTCACCGAAGTTGGCTATGTCGGCCGTGACGTCGAATCGATCATCCGTGATCTGGCCGACGCGGCGATCAAGATGCTGCGCGAGCAGGAAATGACCCGCGTGCGCCACCGCGCTGAAGACGCTGCCGAGGACCGCATCCTCGATGCGTTGTTGCCACCGGCCCGCATGGGCTTCAGCAACGAAGAAGCGCCAAGCTCCGATTCCAACACCCGTCAGCTGTTCCGCAAGCGTCTGCGCGAAGGCCAACTGGATGACAAGGAAATCGAAATCGAAGTCGCCGAAGTGGCCGGCATCGAGATCGCCACGCCGCCAGGCATGGAAGAAATGACCAACCAGTTGCAGTCCCTGTTCGCCAACATGGGCAAGGGCAAGAAGAAGTCCCGCAAGCTCAAGGTCAAAGAAGCGCTGAAACTGGTGCGCGACGAAGAAGCCGGGCGCCTGGTCAACGAAGAAGAGTTGAAGGCCAAGGCCCTGGAAGCCGTTGAGCAGCACGGCATCGTGTTCATCGACGAGATCGACAAGGTCGCCAAGCGCGGCAATGTCGGCGGCGCCGATGTCTCCCGTGAAGGCGTGCAGCGCGACCTGCTGCCGCTGATCGAAGGCTGCACCGTCAACACCAAGCTGGGCATGGTCAAGACCGATCACATCCTGTTCATCGCCTCCGGTGCGTTCCACCTGAGCAAACCGAGCGATCTGGTGCCCGAACTGCAAGGTCGTCTGCCGATCCGCGTCGAACTCAAGGCCCTGAGCCCGGAAGATTTCGAGCGCATCCTCAGCGAACCGCATGCCTCGCTCACCGAGCAATACTGCGCGCTGCTGAAAACCGAAGGCCTGAACATCGAGTTCCAGCCCGAAGGCATCAAGCGCATCGCCGAGATCGCCTGGCAGGTCAACGAGAAAACCGAAAACATCGGTGCCCGTCGCCTGCACACGCTGCTTGAGCGTCTGCTCGAAGAGGTGTCGTTCAGTGCCGGCGATATGGCCAGCACCCATGATGAAAAGCCGATCCTGATCGACGCGGCGTACGTCAACAGCCACCTCGGCGAATTGGCGCAGAACGAAGACCTGTCCCGTTATATCCTGTAAGCCATACTTACAGCGGTAGCGGACCCTGTGGGAGCGGGCTTGCTCGCGAAGAGGCCGTGCCAGTCGACATCAATGTTGGCTGACGCACCGCTTTCGCGAGCAAGCCCGCTCCCACATTTGAATCAGGGTCGCCCACACAACGGACGCCAGACCATGACCTCAATTCCCACCGACATCAAACTGCACAAAGCCTCGAAAACCCTGACGCTCACCTACGCGTCCGGCGAGGAGTTCACCCTGCCCGCCGAATTCCTGCGTGTGCATTCCCCCTCCGCCGAGGTCCAGGGCCACGGCAAACCCATCCTGCAATTCGGCAAGCTCAACGTTGGCTTGAGCAAGCTGGAACCGGCCGGTCACTACGCACTGAAACTGACCTTCGACGACGGGCACGACAGCGGCCTGTTCACTTGGGAATATCTCTATGAGCTGGGGCGACGTCATGACGCACTCTGGGCCGATTATCTGGCTGAGCTCAAAGCAGCCGGAAAAACCCGCGATCCGGATCAGTCGATCGTCAAGCTGATGCTCTAGTCCCAGCCTCTTGCTCTTTAGAGGGCATTTTCTAAATTCATCTGTTTGAATGCTCTGCTGCGGCGTCGAGGATCGGCCCGCTTGCGAAAAAAATTAAACTCGGGTAACCAATGGAGCTGGCAAGTTCCCTGCAGTGCTCTACGACTGTAAAGCAGCTATGCAGAATTAACGGTCACCCGAGCAGTAGTACCTGGCATTGGCTGTGGAACTGCACAGCAGAAAACCGGGTACTCGTCTCAGGACAATGGAGCGTCGTAGATGAGTAACAAGAATAACGATGACCTGAAGTATCAAGCCTCGGAAAACACTCTGGGGCTTAATCCCGTCGTTGGGCTGCGCGGAAAGGATCTGCTGGCCTCTGCTCGTATGGTGCTGAAACAGGCCATCAGACAACCGATCCATAGCGTCAAGCACGTCACCCATTTCGGTCTCGAACTGAAGAACGTGTTGTTCGGCAAATCCGAACTGCAACCGGCAGGCGATGACCGTCGTTTCGCCGATCCTGCGTGGAGCCAGAACCCGCTCTACAAACGCTACCTGCAAACTTACCTGGCGTGGCGCAAGGAACTCCACGCCTGGATCGACGACAGCAGCCTGTCACCCAAAGACGTTGCTCGCGGCCATTTCGTGATCAATCTGATGACCGAAGCGATGGCGCCGACCAACACGGCAGCCAACCCGGCGGCGGTCAAACGCTTCTTCGAGACCGGCGGCAAAAGCCTGCTCGATGGCCTCTCGCATCTGGCCAAGGATCTGGTGCACAACGGCGGCATGCCGAGCCAGGTCAACATGGGCGCATTCGAGGTCGGCAAGAGCCTGGGCGTGACCGAAGGCGCGGTGGTGTTTCGCAACGACGTGCTGGAGCTGATCCAGTACAAGCCGATCACCGAGCAAGTCCACGAGCGTCCGTTGCTCGTCGTGCCGCCGCAAATCAACAAGTTCTACGTATTCGACCTGAGCCCGGACAAGAGCCTGGCGCGTTTCTGCCTGCGCAATAACGTGCAGACGTTCATCGTCAGCTGGCGCAACCCGACCAAGGCCCAGCGTGAGTGGGGTCTGTCGACCTACATCGATGCGCTGAAAGAAGCGGTCGATGTGGTGACCGCGATCACCGGCAGCAAAGACATCAACATGCTCGGCGCCTGTTCCGGTGGCATCACCTGCACCGCCCTGCTCGGCCACTACGCAGCCCTTGGCCAGAATAAGGTCAACGCCCTGACCCTGCTGGTCAGCGTGCTCGATACCACCCTGGACAGCGATGTCGCCCTGTTCGTCGACGAGCAGACCCTGGAGACCGCCAAGCGCCACTCGTATCAGGCCGGCGTGCTCGAAGGCAAAGACATGGCCAAGGTTTTCGCGTGGATGCGCCCGAATGATCTGATCTGGAACTACTGGGTCAACAACTACCTGCTTGGCAATGAGCCGCCGGTGTTCGACATTCTGTTCTGGAACAACGACACCACAAGGTTGCCGGCCGCGTTCCACGGCGACCTGATCGAGATGTTCAAAAACAATCCACTGATCCGCCCCAATGCACTGGAAGTGTGCGGCACGCCGATCGACCTCAAGCAAGTCACCGCCGATATCTTTTCGCTGGCCGGCACCAACGACCACATTACCCCGTGGAAGTCCTGCTACAAGTCGGCGCAGTTGTTTGGTGGCAAGGTTGAATTCGTATTGTCGAGCAGCGGCCACATCCAGAGCATTCTGAACCCGCCGGGTAATCCGAAATCGCGCTACATGACCAGCGAAGGGATGGCCGCCAACGCCGATGACTGGCAAGAGAACTCGACCAAGCACACGGATTCCTGGTGGCTGTACTGGCAGGCGTGGCAGGCCGAGCGCTCGGGCAATCTGAAAAAGGCTCCAATGAAACTGGGCAACAAGGCGCATCCGGCAGGCGAAGCATCGCCGGGCACTTATGTACATGAGCGGTAATTGACACACCTCATCCCCAATGTGGGGGCGAGCCTGCTCGCGAAAGCGATCGTTCAGCCAGTATCGATATTGACTGACATGACGCCTTCGCAGGCAAGCCCGCTCCCACAAGGGTTAAGGGTGATATTGAGATCGACCCACAGGGCCTGAAGCATGCCGCAACCGTTCATATTCCGTACCGTCGATCTGGATGGCCAGACCATTCGCACGGCGGTACGCCCCGGCAAGCCTCACTTGACGCCCTTGCTGATTTTCAACGGCATCGGCGCCAACCTGGAGCTGGTGTTTCCGTTTGTCGCGGCGCTGGACCCGGATCTGGAAGTGATCGCCTTCGACGTGCCCGGTGTCGGTGGTTCCTCGACGCCGAACCGACCGTATCGCTTTCCCGGCCTGGCCAAGCTGACGTCACGGATGCTCGATTACCTCGACTATGGTCAGGTCAACGTGATCGGTGTGTCGTGGGGCGGCGCGCTCGCGCAGCAGTTCGCCTACGACTACCCCGAGCGCTGCAAGAAACTGGTGCTGGCGGCGACCGCTGCCGGTGCGGTGATGGTGCCGGGCAAACCGAAAGTGCTGTGGATGATGGCCAGCCCCCGGCGCTACATTCAGCCGTCCCATGTCATCCGTATCGCACCGTTGATCTACGGCGGTTCGTTCCGCCGTGACCCGACCCTGGCCGCCAGCCACGCAGCAAAAGTGCGTTCGGCGGGCAAGCTCGGTTACTACTGGCAACTGTTCGCCGGTCTGGGCTGGACCAGCATTCACTGGCTGCACAAGATCCACCAGCCGACGCTGGTGCTGGCCGGCGATGACGATCCACTGATCCCGTTGGTCAACATGCGCATGCTCGCCTGGCGCATTCCCAACGCGCAGTTGCACATCATCGATGACGGTCACCTGTTCCTGATTACCCGCGCCGAAGCCGTGGCGCCGATCATCATGAAATTCCTCGAGGAGGAACGTCAGCGCGCGGTGATGCACCCGCACCCGACACCGCTGGGCGGCTAACCGCTACGGCAGGTTTTATGCAGTGCCTTTTCAGAATGCGTGGCAGGACGCCCCGCAGGCAACAACCCGCAACAGCGACTATGGTGTTCTGGTTCGGTGAGTTTGTTTTTGGCCTGAAGACGAAGGAGTGTTGATACATGCGCGAAAAACCAGCAAAGGGCGTTGTACCCAGCTCCGCCGTGTTCATCAATGCACAAAGTGCGATCGCCGGGCTGCGTGGCCGAGACCTGATCTCGACCCTGCGCAGCGTGGCCGTCCATGGCTTGCGCAACCCGATCCACAGCGCGAAGCACGCGTTGAAACTCGGCGGCCAATTGGGCCGCGTGCTGCTGGGCGAAACCCTGCACCCGACCAATCCACAGGACAGCCGCTTCGCCGACCCGGCATGGAGCCTGAATCCGTTTTACCGGCGCAGTCTGCAGGCGTATCTGGCCTGGCAGAAACAGGTCAAAAGCTGGATCGACGAGAGCAACATGAGCCCGGACGATCGCGCGCGCGCGCAGTTTGCCTTCACCCTGCTCAACGACGCCGTAGCGCCGTCCAATACGTTGCTCAACCCGCTGGCGATCAAGGAGTTGTTCAACTCCGGCGGCCACAGTCTGGTGCGCGGCCTCAGTCATCTGTTTGATGATTTGCTGCACAACGACGGCCTGCCTCGGCAGGTCACCAAGCAAGCATTCGAAGTTGGCAAAACCGTCGCCACCACCACCGGCTCAGTAGTGTTTCGCAACGAGATGCTGGAGCTGATCCAGTATCGACCGATGAGCGAAAAACAGTACGCCAAGCCACTGCTGGTAGTACCGCCGCAAATCAACAAGTACTACATTTTTGACCTCAGTCCGCAAAACAGCTTCGTCCAATACGCCCTGAAAAACGGCTTGCAGACCTTCATGATCAGTTGGCGCAACCCCGATGTGCGCCACCGCGAATGGGGCCTTTCGACTTACGTTGAAGCGGTGGAAGAAGCGATGAACGTGTGCCGGGCGATCACCGGCGCCCGCGAGGTCAACCTGATGGGCGCCTGCGCCGGCGGGCTGACCATCGCCGCTCTGCAAGGGCATTTGCAGGCCAAACGGCAACTGCGGCGGGTCTCCAGCGCGACCTATCTGGTCAGCCTGCTCGACAGCCAGATCGAAACCCCGGCCACGCTATTTGCCGATGAGCAAACCCTTGAAGCCGCCAAACGCCGTTCCTATCAGAAGGGCGTGCTGGACGGTCGCGACATGTCCAAGGTTTTCGCCTGGATGCGCCCCAACGATTTGATCTGGAGCTACTTCGTCAACAACTACCTGTTGGGCAAAGAGCCGCCAGCCTTCGACATTCTTTACTGGAACAACGACAACACTCGCCTGCCCGCCGCGTTTCACGGCGACCTGCTGGACTTCTTCAAGCACAACCCGCTGACCCACCCCGGTGGTCTTGAGGTCTGCGGTACGCCGATCGATCTGCAGAAAGTCACTGTCGACAGTTTCAGCGTCGCCGGCATGAACGACCACATCACTCCATGGGATGCGGTGTATCGCTCAACCTTGCTGTTGGGGGGTGATCGACGTTTTGTGCTGTCCAACAGCGGCCATGTACAGAGCATTCTCAACCCACCGACCAACCCGAAAGCCGCCTACATCGATAAC
Organism: Pseudomonas sp. NPDC087614; assembly: GCF_044743485.1. Lineage (NCBI taxonomy): Bacteria > Pseudomonadati > Pseudomonadota > Gammaproteobacteria > Pseudomonadales > Pseudomonadaceae > Pseudomonas > Pseudomonas sp. NPDC087614. Next base: position 26,258 of record NZ_JBIUWN010000020.1, read on the forward strand.
GGCAAGATGAGCAGCGATCCGCGCGCCTGGTACTACGACGGCAAACACGTCGACGGCAGTTGGTGGCCACAGTGGCTGGAATGGATTCAGCAACGCTCCGGCGACCAGCACGAAACCCAGATGACCCTCGGCAACCCGAACTATCCACCGATGGAGGCAGCACCCGGCACTTACGTGCATGTGCGCTGACGCTTAACCGAATTTTTCTAAGAAGACTGGATGAAAACCCGCGACCGGATTCTCGAATGTGCTCTGCAACTGTTCAACGAAAAGGGCGAGCCGAACGTTTCCACCATGGAAGTTGCCAATGAAATGGGGATCAGCCCCGGCAACCTCTATTACCACTTCCACGGCAAGGAGCCACTGATACTCGGACTGTTCGAACGTTTCCAGAATGAGTTGGCGCCGCTGCTGGATCCGCCGCCGGAGGTGGAGTTGGCGCCGGAAGATTACTGGCTGTTCTTGCATCTGATCGTCGAGCGACTGGCGCAGTATCGGTTCCTGTTTCAGGACCTGTCGAACCTGGCCGGACGCCTGCCGAAACTGGCGAAGGGGATTCGTCATTTGCTCAATGCCTTGAAACGCACACTGGCATCGTTGCTGGCGCGGTTGAAGGCGGCAGGACAGTTGGTCAGCGATACGCAGGCGCTGGGGCAATTGGTGGAGCAGATCACCCTGACGCTGCTGTTTTCACTGGACTATCAGCGGATTCTTGATCGGGAGGGGGAAGTCAGATTGGTGGTTTACCAGATCATGATGCTGGTGGCGCCGCACTTGCTGCCGCCGGTGAAGGTGGCGACGGAGCGGATGGCGCTGCAATACCTGGAAGATCACGACTAATCGAAAATACCAGGAACCCTGCGGGAGTGGGCTCGCTCGCGAAGAGGCCAGTACATCCGCGACATCTTGTGTGACCGGAATGCCGCCTTCGCGAGCAAGCCCGCTCCCACAGGGGTTCGCAGTCGGCTTGAGATTATCTACACAAACAAAAACGCCCGACCTTGGCAGGCCGGGCGTTTTCTTGCTTCCTGAAAAATCAGGACTGACTGGTTGGCGTCGACGGGGTCGATGCAACAGTCGGGGTGGCCGCCGGAGTCGGTGCAGCGGCGGAGTTCGACGTGCTCACCGGGGTTGCCGAAGTGGCAGGCTTGGCCGCTGGAGCGGCCGGTTTCGGCGCAGCGGCTTTCGGTGCGGCCGGTTTTTTCACTGCCGGTTTCTTCGCCGCAGCCGGTTTGGCCGCTGGCTTGGCAGCAGGTTTGGCGGCTGCGGTTTTCGCTGCTGGCTTGGCGGCAGGTTTAGCTGCTGGTTTTGCGGCAGGTTTAGCTGCTGGTTTTGCGGCAGTTTTTGCAGCAGGCTTGGCAGCGGCTTTGGCAGCAACCGGTTTGGTCGCAGGTTTTGCAGCCGCTTTAGCCAGTGGCTTGGCCGCCGTTTTGGCTGCTGGCTTGGCTGCAGCGGTTTTCGCCGCTACCGGGCGAGCTTTCTCCCCGGTAAGTTTTTCGATCTGCTTGGTCAAGGTTTCCACCTTGCTGTGCAGCGCTTTCACTTCATTGCGGCTCGGAACGCCCAGGCGCGAAATCGCGCTGTTCAGGCGCTTGTCGAACGCCCCTTCCAGCTCGTCCCACTTGCCCAGTGCGCGATCTTTTACGCCGCTGATGCGCGACTTGGCCGAAGAAGCAGAGTCCTTGGCGGCATCGACTTTTTTGCCGACGGCCGATTTGGTGAGCTTCTCGGCTTTCTCACCGTCTTTGACCAATGTATCGAAGAGTTTGCTGCCGTCAGTGTCGATCTTCGAGTACACGCCTAAACCAGCCAGCCAGATTTTGCGGGAGTAGTCTTCGACTTTCCCGATCCACGAGCTGCCTTCTTTATCGGTGTTCTTTTTACCAGCCATCCCGTTCTCCTTAAGATTTACGCGCGACGCGTTCGAGCAATGCCGTCAGCTCATCGAGCTTAGCAGAGAGTGTCTCAACGTCATGTTTAGACGGAATGCCGATACGATTCAAGGCGCTTGCAACACGGGAGTCGAAGGCCTTCTCGACCTTGTCGAGTTGAACTTCGACGCGACCTTTGAAAGAGCTGACCTCACCCTTGACTTCATCGATCTCGGTGTTGGCCGCTTCGAGTTTTTCGGTGACGGCTTTTTTGCCTTTCTTTTCAACCGTTTGACCGGCCTTGATCAGCTCTTGAAAGTAGTCGCTGCCCTCTTGGCCGACCTTGGCGTAGGCACCCAGGCCTGCCAGCCAGATCTTGCGGGCATAGGATTTCACGTCGCTCAGGGCTGAAGTCGAAGCGTCGATTTTTTTCTTCAAAATTACTTTGGCCATGGTGCACCTCACGCGCAGAAGGTTTGAGGAACTGCCCGCGAAAGTGTCGGGCTCAGGCACAAAGTAGGCAGAAAAATTAGAAACGGCACCCTAACAACCGACATAAACAGCAGGAGCACCACGAAACAAATGTGGGAGCGGGCTTGCTCGCGAAGGCGTCGTGTCAGTCACCTTATGCATTGACTGACAGACCGCTGTCGCGAGCAAGCCCGCTCCCACAGGGGATTGGATTGCAGGCGTAAATCAGACCAGCGCTTTGTCCAGCGCCTTCTCGATCTCGGTTTTGATCATGCCGCTCATGGCCGACATCATCAGGCCCAGCTCCACGTCGACCCTGATCGAATCGTCGGCGACATGCACCGCACCTTTAACGCCCGAACGCTTGAGGTTCAAGGTGTCGCCCGACCATCGCGGCTCCAGGCCATATTGATCGGACAGTTTCTGCGCCAGCTTGTCGGCCTTCTCGCGGGCCACTTCCTTGCCCAGGTTGTGGGCACGCTCAACACTAATACGGGCCATTGAATGACTCCTGCTTTATGAATGCTTGTCGGTAAATCTTGACCGCATCTGCGGCAAATCGTCCCGAAGGTTGCCCATCTTACCTTTAGCCATTCCAAGACAAAGCATGGCTTGGGGATTAGAATGTCGCGCATTCTCTTTTGGTGACAGCGATATGACTGATCAGCGCAAAGGCAGCGATGCCGAACCCACCACTCACTTCGGCTTCAAAAACGTTCCGGAAAGCCAGAAAGCGGAAAAAGTCGCTGAGGTGTTCCACTCCGTAGCCGCCAAGTACGACCTGATGAACGACCTTCTGTCGGGCGGCATGCACCGTCTGTGGAAGCGTTTCGCGATCGAATTGTCGGGCGTGCGCAGCGGTAATCGCGTGCTCGACATCGCCGGCGGCACCGGTGACCTGACCAAGAAGTTCTCCCACCTGGTCGGCCCGACCGGTCAGGTCGTACTGGCCGACATCAACGAATCGATGCTCAAGGTCGGCCGTGACCGTCTGCTGGATCTGGGTGTGGCCGGCAACGTCGAATTCGTTCAGGCGGACGCTGAAAAACTGCCGTTCCCGGACAACCATTTCGACTGCGTGACCATCGCCTTCGGCCTGCGCAACGTGACGCATAAAGAAGACGCCCTGCGCTCGATGCTGCGCGTACTCAAGCCCGGCGGCCGTCTGCTGGTGCTGGAATTCTCCAAGCCGACCAACGCGCTGATGTCCAAAGCCTACGACGCCTACTCGTTCGCTTTCATGCCACTGATGGGCAAGCTGATCACCAACGATTCGGAGAGCTATCGCTACCTGGCCGAGTCGATCCGCATGCACCCGAATCAGGAAACCCTGAAGTCGATGATGGTCGACGCCGGTTTCGACCGCGTGACCTATCACAACATGACCTCGGGCATCGTTGCCCTGCACCGCGGCATCAAGCCCTGATGTTGCTCACCGGGCTGCTGGCCAGCGTCGAACTCGGCCTGAACCGGGTGCTGCGTCTCGACAGCACGGCGCTGGCGCGGCTGGCGCATTTGACTGGCAAAGTGATTGCCGTCGATTGCCGCAGCCCGGCGTTGCAACTGTTCATCCTGCCGAGTGATGAAGGGCTGATGCTGGCCTCCCACTGGGAAACCGGCGTCGATTGCACCCTGCGCGCTCCGGCTTCAAGCCTGGTGAAACTGGCCCTGAGCAAAGACAAGACCGCGGTGCTGCATGCCCCGCAAGTCGAGCTCGATGGCGACAGCGGCGTGCTGCTGGAACTGGCCGGCGTGTTGCAGGACCTCGAGCTGGACTGGGAGTACGAACTCTCGCGCTGGCTCGGCCCTGTCGCCACACATCTGGTCGGTGGCCATCTGCGCAGCCGCGCACGCTGGTATCAACAAGGATTTGCCAGTCTCAACCAGAACCTCGCCGAATACCTCGCCGAAGAATCACGCACCCTCGTCGGGCAGCGCGAAGCCGAAGCGCGGTTCAGCGAACTGGACCGGATCAAACTTGATCTGGAACGTCTCGAGGCGCGTTTCGAGCGCCTTTCCCGATCCCTCGACCCAAGCGATAACGCATGAAGCTGCTTGCCGTCCGCCGTCTGTTGCGCATCCAGCGCGTCGTGATCCGCTACCGCCTCGATGACCTGCTGTTCGATCTGCCGCTGCCCTGGTTCCTCCTGGCGCTGCGCTTTGTGCTGCCGTGGCGCTGGTTTGCGCGCAAGCCGCTGGATCTGAGCCGGGGTGCGCGTTTACGCCTGGCATTGCAGGATTTGGGGCCGATTTTCATCAAGTTCGGGCAGATTCTCTCGACCCGTCGCGACCTGCTGCCGGAAGACATCGCCGATGAACTGATGCTGCTGCAGGATCGCGTGCCGCCGTTCGATTCGCAGGTTTCAATCAAGCTGATCGAAGAGCAACTGGGCAGAAAGATCGACGAAGTCTTCAGCCGCTTCGACGTCAAACCACTGGCCTCGGCCTCGGTTGCACAGGTGCATGCCGCGCAACTGAAAACCGGCGAAGAAGTGGTGGTCAAAGTCATCCGCCCGGGCCTGAAACGGGTGATCGCGCAGGATCTGGCATGGCTGTTCATCCTCGCCCGCGCCGCCGAAAAAGTATCGGCGGATGCCCGTCTGCTGCACCCGGTTGACGTGGTTCAGGATTACGAAAAAACCATCTACGACGAACTCGATCTGCTGCGCGAGGCAGCCAACGCCAGCCAGTTGAAGCGCAACTTCGAAGGCTCGCCGCTGCTCTACGTGCCGCAAGTCCATTGGGACTGGTGCCGCCCGAAAGTGCTGGTGATGGAGCGTATCTACGGGATTCAGGTGACGGATCTGGCGACCCTCGCCGACCAGCGCACCGACATGAAAATGCTCGCCGAACGCGGCGTGGAGATTTTCTTCACCCAGGTATTCCGCGACAGTTTCTTCCACGCCGACATGCACCCGGGCAACATCTTCGTCAGCACGGTCAACCCGTGGAGTCCGCAGTACATTGCTATCGACTGCGGCATCGTCGGCAGCCTGACCCCCGAGGATCAGGATTACCTGGCGCGCAACCTGTTCGCCTTCTTCAAGCGTGACTACCGCCGCGTGGCGCAACTGCACATTGATTCGGGTTGGGTGCCGGCAGAAACCAAGCTCAACGAATTCGAAGCGGCGATCCGTACCGTGTGCGAACCGATCTTCGAAAAACCATTAAAAGATATTTCATTTGGTCAGGTGCTGATGCGCCTGTTCCAGACCGCGCGGCGCTTCAACATGGAAGTGCAGCCGCAGTTGGTGCTGCTGCAAAAGACGTTATTGAACATCGAAGGCCTCGGCCGTCAGCTGTACCCGGATCTGGATCTGTGGAACACCGCGCAGCCGTTCCTAGAACGCTGGATGCGCGAGCGCGTCAGCCCGAAAACCTTGATCGGCAACGTGCAGAGCCAGTTCGAACAGTTGCCGCACCTGGCCAATATGGCCCGCGACCTGCTCGAGCGCATGTCCCAGCCCCATGCCAACGACCCACCGCCACCGTGGCACAAACGCAAGGACGACTGGTTCCTGCGCCTGCTTGGCAGTGCCCATCTGGCGGGCGGTACGGTCCTCGCCGCCGGTGGCCCGCTGAACGAACTGGGGCATTGGCCTGCCGGGATCATGGTGGCTGTCGGCTTGTATCTGGTCGTTCGCCGATAGCCAGTTCCATGATCGGCTGGCACACTGTTTCAACGCCTGAACCCGACTATTAGAAGTGCGGGTTCGCTGTCGGAGTCGAAGATGAAAAACTGGCTGGACGAGATCAAGTGGGACGCTGATGGCCTGGTGCCGGCGATTGCCCAGGATCACAAGACCGGACGCGTGCTGATGATGGCCTGGATGAACCGCGAAGCGCTGGAACTGACAGCGGCGGAAAACCGTGCCATCTACTGGTCACGTTCCCGTGGCAAGCTGTGGCGCAAGGGCGAAGAGTCCGGCCACGTACAGACCCTGCATGAAATGCGTCTGGACTGTGACGCCGACGTGATCATCCTGATGGTTGAACAGATCGGCGACATCGCTTGCCATACCGGCCGTCAAAGCTGCTTTTACCGTGTCTTCGAAAACGGCGACTGGAAAACAGTCGACCCGGTACTCAAAGACCCGCACGCCATCTATTGCGCAGGACACAAACATGAGTGACACCCTGACCCGTCTGGCCGAAGTGCTCGAAGAGCGCAAAGGCGCCGCTGCCGACAGCTCGTATGTGGCTAGTCTGTATCACAAGGGTCTGAACAAGATTCTGGAGAAAGTCGGCGAAGAGTCGGTCGAAACCATTATTGCCGCCAAGGACGCCGCCATCAGCGGTGATTGCAGCGACGTGATTTACGAGACCGCCGACCTGTGGTTCCACAGCATGGTCATGCTCGCCCAACTGGGGCAGCATCCGCAGGCAGTGCTCGATGAACTGGATCGTCGCTTCGGTCTGTCCGGACACGTCGAGAAAGCCTCGCGTCCGTCCGCCTGAACAACTTTGAGAGAGGAACTGCAACATGGGCATTTTTGACTGGAAACACTGGATCGTCATTCTGGTAGTCGTGGTGCTGGTGTTCGGCACCAAGAAACTGAAAAACCTGGGCACCGACGTGGGTGAGTCGATCAAGGGCTTTCGCAAAGCCATGAACGACGACGAGAAGCCAGCCGCCGATCCAACCGTGACGCCTGCGCAGCCGGTGCCACCGGTGCAGCCGCAAGCCACCGCTCAGGCCAATCCGCCGCACACCATCGATGTGCAGGCGCAGAAAGTTGAAGAGCCGATCCGCAAAGACGTGTGAGCACTGACTAATGTTTGGTATCAGCTTCACTGAACTGCTGCTCGTCGGCCTCGTCGCCCTGCTGGTGCTGGGCCCCGAGCGACTGCCGGGCGCTGCACGCACCGCCGGCCTGTGGGTCGGGCGACTGAAGCGCAGCTTCAACGCGATCAAACAGGAAGTTGAACGTGAAATCGGTGCCGACGAGATTCGTCGGCAACTGCACAACGAGCACATTCTGTCGCTGGAGCAGGAGGCGCGGAAGATTTTCAATCCGGTTCAGCAGGAGCCGACCCCGGTTGAGCATGTCGGCGAGCAGACGATTCATGCGCCAGCCGCGCCCGCTGCACCTGCACCTGCACCTGCACCTGCACCTGTTGCAGCGCCGACAGAACCAGTGCCCGCTGCTGCAAATACTTCGGTTGAACACGTAGCCCCAACCGCCGCGCCGACCACACCAGCGCCTCACGACCCTACACTGCCGCCGCGAGCCCCATGAGCGATCTCCCCGAAAACGACCAGCACATGCCGCTGGTTTCGCACCTCACCGAGTTGCGCACCCGTCTGCTGCGTTGCGTGGCGGCGATTTTCATCATCTTCGCCGGGTTGTTCGCGTTCACCCAGCAGATCTACACCTTCGTCTCGACGCCGCTGCGCCAGTACCTGCCGGTGGGCGCGACGATGATCGCCACCGACGTGTCGTCGCCGTTCCTGACGCCGCTGAAGCTGACGATGATGGTTTCGCTGTTCCTCGCGATTCCGGTGATTCTGCATCAGATCTGGGGCTTCATCGCGCCGGGCCTGTACAAGCATGAGAAGCGCATTGCCGTGCCGCTGCTGGTTTCCAGCATCCTGCTGTTCTACACCGGCATGGCCTTCGCCTATTACTTCGTGTTCCCGCTGATTTTCAAATTCTTCGCCGCCGCCACCCCGGCCGGCGTGGAAATGATGACCGACATCGCCAGCTATCTCGATTTCGTCATGACGCTGTTCTTCGCCTTCGGTGTGGCATTCGAAATCCCGGTGGCCGTGGTGCTGCTGGTGTGGATCGGCGTGGTCGACGTCAAATACCTGAAGAAGATCCGCCCGTACGTGATCATCGGCTGCTTCGTGGTCGGCATGATCCTCACCCCGCCGGACATTTTCTCCCAGACCCTGCTGGCCGTGCCGATGTGGATGTTGTTTGAAATCGGCATTCTGTTCGGCAGCCTGGTCAGCAAGCGCGAACGCCCGGAAGAAGCAGCCGACGATCACAACGACCCGCCGCCAGCGACCCAGGCATGAACCTGCTGCTGCTCGAAGAGGCCGATTTCATTGCGCCCGACCGTGTGGTGCTGCGTGATCGTCGCCTGACCCATATGCAGGACGTTCACCGCTCGGAAGTCGGTGACAGCCTGCGGGTCGGGCGTGTAGACGGGTTGATGGGTTCGGCCGAGTTGCTGCGCCTGGAAGCGGGTGAAGCTGAACTGCGCGTCACCCTCGACCAACCGCCACCGGCCAAGCTGCCACTGACATTGGTGCTGGCCCTGCCCCGCCCGAAGATGCTCCGTCGGGTGTTCCAGACCGTGGCGACCATGGGCGTGTCGAAGGTGATTCTGGTCAACAGCTACCGCGTCGAAAAGAGCTTCTGGCAGACGCCGTTTCTTGAACCGCAAGCGATCCGCGAACAATTGATCCTCGGCCTCGAACAGGCCCGGGATACCGTCCTGCCGCACATCATCATCGAGAAACGCTTCAAACCGTTTGTCGAAGACCGTCTGCCAGCCATCACCGACGGCACTCTCGGCCTGGTCGGCCATCCCGGCAACTACCCGCCGTGCCCACGCGCGCTCAACGAACCGGTGACCCTGGCGATCGGCCCCGAAGGTGGCTGGATCCCCTACGAAATCGATCTGCTGGCCAAATCCGGATTGCAACCGGTGCAACTGGGTGAGCGCATTTTGCGGGTTGAAACCGCCGTGACCGCCCTGCTCGCCCGCCTGTTCTAAATTCGCCACATCCCCTGTGGCGGACAAATGGCGTTACAGATTGCCATCACCCGGCCGATACAGTTCCCATAAGTCCAATGAGTGGTCTGAGGGAGTCGTCGCATGTACCGTTGGTTAGCCGAGAGTCTTGGAAACGTCAGCGTCAAACGCAAGCTGGGAATCGGTTTCGGCCTGGTGCTGGTGCTGACGCTGTTGATCACCTTCACCGGCTGGACCGGCATGAGCGGCATCATCAGCCGTGGCGACAAGCTTGGTTTCATCTCCGGCCTGAACGAGCTGACCAAGGATCTGCGCCTGGCGCGCCTGGACTATGAAGCCCGTCGTGGCGAACAAGGTCCCGGCACCGTCAACGAACTGCTTGGCAAACTCGACAGCGGCCTGCAAACCGCTCGCACCCTGATCGAGCAACCCTCCGATGCGGCAATGGTCGATCAGCAACTGGCCGCCGTCGCCGAATACAAACGCGCCTTTGCCGACATGACCCAGGCCACCGTTCAGCGCGAAGACGCCCGCAGCAAGCTTGGCGCCAATGCCGACAACGCCGTGGCGAAGATTTCGGAAGTTGAAAAATCCATGCTGCAGGGCGACAGCGTCGCCCAATTCAACAGCGTGATCGAACTGAGCAAACTGCTGCAGCAGGCGCGCTATCAGGTGCGCGGCTACACCTACAGCGGCAAGGCCGATGCTGAGCAGCCGGCGCTGGACGCCATCGACAATGCGCTGAAAAATCTCGAGGGCCTGCCATCGAAGCTGCCGGAACAGCACATCGCCAACCTGCAGCAGGCCACTGACTCAATCAAGGCCTATCGCGCAGCGGTCGCCCAGTTCCGCGACTCCCAGATCAACACCGCCAAGGCCAAGGCAATCATGTCGGCTCAGGGCGACATCCTCCTCAATGTGAGCAAAAAACTCACCGAATCCCAGACCATCGTGCGCGACACCGATGCCGCACACGCCAAGAACATGCTGATCATCGCCACCCTGCTGGCGGTAGCTTTCGGCCTACTGGCGGCCTGGGCGATCACCCGGCAGATCATCATTCCGTTGAACCAGACCCTGCAGGTTGCCGAACGCGTGGCGGCCGGCGATCTGACCCACAACCTGGTCTCGCTGCGGCGCGATGAACTGGGCCAATTGCAACGCTCGATGCAGAGCATGACCCAAGGCCTGCGCGAGTTGATCGGTGGCATCAGCGAAGGCGTGACCCAGATCGCCAGCGCTGCCGAAGAACTGTCGGCCGTGACCGAGCAGACCAGCGCCGGGGTCAACAATCAGAAGATCGAGACCGACCAGGTCGCCACCGCCATGAACGAAATGGCCGCCACCGTGCAGGAAGTCGCGCGCAACGCCGAAGAGGCGTCCGAAGCCGCCGTTGCCGCCGACCAGCAGGCCCGCGAAGGCGACAAAGTGGTGGGTGAGGCGATCACCCAGATCGAGCGTCTGGCCGTTGAGGTGGGCCACTCCACCGAAGCCATGGGCGACCTCAAACGCGAAAGCGACAAGATTGGCAGCGTGCTCGACGTGATCAAGTCCGTGGCCCAGCAAACCAATCTGCTGGCGCTCAACGCGGCAATTGAAGCGGCGCGTGCGGGCGAGGCCGGCCGTGGCTTCGCGGTGGTTGCTGACGAAGTGCGCAGTCTTGCCCAGCGCACGCAGAAGTCCACCGAAGAGATCGAAGAACTGATCGTAGGCCTGCAAAACGGCACCCAGCAAGTGGCGACGATCATGGACAACAGCCGCAGCCTGACTGACAGCAGCGTTGAGTTGACTCGTCGTGCTGGCGGCTCGCTGGAAAGCATCACCCGCACCGTCTCGGCGATTCAGGCGATGAACCAGCAGATCGCGGCAGCAGCCGAGCAGCAGAGCGCCGTGGCCGAAGAGATCAACCGTAGCGTGCTGAACGTGCGCGATGTGTCGGATCAGACCTCGGCGGCGAGTGAAGAGACAGCAGCGTCCAGCGTTGAACTGGCGCGACTGGGGACGCATTTGCAAATGCTGGTGGGTCGATTCAAGGTTTGAGCTAACGGATCTGCCTCGGTTCGCTCTGGCCCGAGGTGATGTTATCGCTGGCAGCCAGCTTCATCCCAAGGCGCGGGACTTCTCAGCGCCATAAAATGTATGGTCAGCCCATCTCCTGCAACCTCATGGGCTGTTTTCGGTAAAGCTGGCTTGCGCTAATGTATCCGGGCTCATTGTGAGCGTTGCTGCAACAACGCTCGACCCTCGATGAGTAGCCGCTCCCGACTGTCCTGAAAAAACCCTCAGCCTCTAAAGCTGATTTTTATGCCAGGTTCTCAGGTACCTGCGCCAATGTGCTGAGCAATTGGCCGCGGTTGGTTTTCTTGCGCAATACCTGATGACCTTTGGCATCCTGGCCATGCAGGTGGAAACTGTGTTTGCCAATGTCGATACCGAGAAGCGTTATCGTATTCATGAGAGATCCTCCGCCGAAAACGAGAAAAGCCCTGCAAGCGTAAACCTGCAGGGCTTCTCGGTCAGGCTGACCATCTCATTAAACCCGCTTTCGCGGGTTTTTTTCATCAGGCCGGTTGAGCCTGCGGGCTGACCGGTCGCAGCGGTAGCAGCGGCGCGTGTGGGTCGGCTTTCACCGATGCGCGCCAGGCGTTGAGCCACTCGGCGTGACCTTCGGCCCAGACCTGCTCGTGCAGCCGCGCCAAAGCGACCGGATCGCTCAACAGTTGCAGGCGATCATGGTTGCTCAGCGCTGCCGGGCCAACCTTCAGTGCGTGACGCACACGCTCCTGACGCAGCCACTCGATCGGCTCCGCCTGGCCGTGACGGGCCGTCGCCAGCGAGCACGCCAAAGCGTTCTGCTGCGGGTCGACCACGGCGCGGACAAAGCCGTCGTTCAGTGCGTGCCAGCGATTTTCGTGGGTGTACTGATCGGTGGCCAACAGCGCCTGTGGCGGATTGTATTCCTCAGGGATGAGGAACAGGCTCTCGTCACGGGACTTCAAGCCCAGACCCACACGGCTGGAAATCACCGACACCGGGATCGACAGCATCAGCGAACCGACGATAGGCACCAGCCACCACAGGAAGCTTGGGTTCAGCCAGATCACCAACAGCGCCCAGCAGAAGCCCAGCAGCGTTTGCGGCCCGTGGCGCTTGACCGCCTCGCTCCATGGCGTGGAGTCGTCGTCACGCTGTGGCGAGTTCCAGGTGGCGGCCCACCCCAGGAACGCAGCCAGTACGAAACGGGTGTGGAAAATCATCCGCACCGGCGCCAGCAGCATGGAGAACAGCATCTCCAGCAGCATCGACAGCGTCACTTTGAACTTGCCGCCGAACTCTTTCGCGCCCTTGGCCCAGATCAGGATGATGCTCAACAACTTCGGCAGGAACAGCAGCACGATCGTGGTCGAGAACAGCGCGATTGCCTTTTCCGGATGCCATTGTGGCCACAGCGGATAGAGCTGGCGCGGTTCGAGGAAGTATTGCGGCTCCATCAGCGTGTTCACCGCCAGCAGCGCGGTGGACAGCACCAGGAAGAAGAACCACAACGGCGCCGACAGGTACGACATCACGCCCGTCAGGAACACCGCACGGTGCACCGGGTGCATGCCTTTGACCAGGAACAGTCGGAAGTTCATCAGGTTGCCGTGGCACCAGCGACGGTCACGCTTGAGTTCGTCGAGCAGGTTGGGCGGCAACTCTTCGTAGCTGCCCGGCAGGTCGTAGGCAATCCACACGCCCCAGCCGGCACGCCGCATCAGCGCCGCTTCCACGAAGTCGTGAGACAGGATCGCCCCGGAAAACGCGCCTTTGCCCGGCAACGGCGCCAGGGCGCAGTGGTCGATGAACGGCTTCATGCGGATGATCGCGTTGTGACCCCAGTAATGGGATTCACCCAACTGCCAGAAGTGCAGACCGGCAGTGAACAACGGGCCATACACGCGGGTCGCGAACTGCTGCATGCGCGCATACAGGGTGTCCATGCCCGACGCACGCGGCGCGGTCTGGATAATCCCGGCGTCCGGCGTGGCTTCCATCAAGCGCACCAGACTGGTCAGGCACTCGCCGCTCATGACCGAGTCGGCGTCGAGCACGACCATGTACTTGTAGTCACCGCCCCAGCGACGGCAGAAGTCGTCGAGGTTGCCGCTCTTGCGTTTCACACGGCGGCGTCGGCGGCGATAGAAAATCTTGCCGAAGCCTTTGGCTTCGCGGCAGACGTCCAGCCAGGCTTGTTGCTCGGCCACGCAGATGTCGGTGTCGTTACTGTCGCTGAGCACGAAGAAGTCGAAACGATCCAGGTCACCGGTAGCGGCCACCGATTCGAACGTCGCACGCAGACCGGCAAACACCCGAGGCACGTCTTCGTTGCAGATCGGCATCACCAGTGCGGTGCGCGCATCTTTTGGAATCGGCTCGTTGCCGGCGCTTTTGCCGGAGATGCGGTATTTATCGTGACCGGTGAGCAATTCGAGAAAGCCCATCAGTGCGGTCCAGAAACCGGCAGACACCCAGCAGAACAGAATCCCGAACAGAATCAGGATGCTGGTTTGCAGCGCATACGGCAGCACTTGCGTGGCCGTTTGCAGCAGCGGCTGGTGCAGGACTTCGTCGAGGTCGACGAACGACCAGCCCTGGTACGGCATGATGCCTTTCATGTACCAGCCGGCAACGATGGTCTGGCCGAGCATCAGCAGCAACAGAATGTAGCGGCGGATCGAACCGACGGTACGCCAGCGCGCGGCCGGCAGTACGTTTTCGTCTTTGGGCGGTTGCGGCGGGTTGGTGCGGCCGGTCAGGCGGCGCCAGCCACGCACCAGAACATTGGTACGCCAAGGCTCCGGCACGACTTTGGTGCGACGAATCGGCGGCGTGGCCTTGAGGCTGATCCGGCCGCTGGCGTCGAGCACCAGCATTTGCGCATCTTCCAGCGCTTCGGCCGTGCTCAAGGTCAGGCGCTTGCCCACCGAAGCCTGGGCGGCTTCGGTCGGCGCGTCGAACGTCGAGGATGACAGGCGTTCATGCAACTCGCTGAACGACTGGCAACCCGCGAGTTCCGCGCGCTGCTCGTCGGTCATCGGCAGATGCGCCAGATACTCGGACAGAGTCTCTGGCTGTACTTGAGAGTTACTCATCGGCAGGCAACTGATAGCTCCAGGTCTCGGTCAGGACTTCTTCAGTCGGTGCCGATTCCGGTGTGGCTGGGGCCGCGTCCGCAGCGGCTGGCTGCTTGGCGTCTTTATTGGCCTTGTCCTTGGCCTCTGCGTCTGGCTTGGCATCTGCCTGTTTGGCCTCGGCTGCCTTGGCTTCCTTGTCGGCTTTCGCTTGTTGCTTGGCGGCCACCTTGTCGGCTTTGGCAACGGAGGAGTTGGACGTCGGCACGGCCGACTTGGCCAGATCAGCGGTTACCAATGGCTGAACCAGTGCGGCACGCATTTCGGTCGACTTGCTCGCGTCCTTGATTTTCATCCGCAGGGTCAAGCGCCAGCCCTTGGTTTCAGGGTTGTAGCGCACGCTGTTTTCAACCAGTTCGGCGTTGTCACCGACGCTGACCTGGCTGCGAACGTCGGCATCCGGGGCCAGCGCCGCCAGCGATGGACCTTCGAAGTCGACCAGGTAGGCAACGCTGCCATCGGGTTGACGGATCAGATTCGACTGCTTGACGTCACCGGTCGAACGCAGCGTCTGCGCAACCCAGGCGCTGTCCGGTGCGTGAATCGCGGCTTCATCCATGGTCCAGTGCATGCGGTAGGCGAAGTCCAGTGGCTGGCCCGGCTCCGGCATTTTTTCCGGGCTCCAGAACGCAACGATGTTGTCGTTGGTTTCGTCGGCGGTCGGAATCTCTACCAGATCAACGGTGCCCTTGCCCCAATCGCCCTTCGGCTCGATCCAGGCGCTTGGGCGCTTGTCGTAGCGGTCGTCGAGGTCTTCGTAGTGGCTGAAGTCACGGCCACGTTGCAGCAGACCAAAACCGCGCAGGTTGTCGACGCTGAAGTTGCTCACGGCCAGGTGTTTAGGGTTGTTCAGCGGACGCCAGATCCACTCGCCATTGCCGGCATGGATCGACAGACCGCTGGAGTCGTGCAGTTCTCGACGGTAGTTGAGGACTTTGGACGGCTGGTTGGCGCCGAACAGGAACATGCTGGTCAACGGGGCGATGCCCAGTTTGCCGACCTTGTCACGCAGGAACATCTGCGCCTTGACGTCGACAATGGTGTCGCTGCCCGGACGCAGGATCAGACGATAGGCGCCGGTGGCACGCGGCGAATCCAGCAGGGCGTAGATCACCAGATGCTTGTCAGCCGGCTTGGGCTGTTCAATCCAGAACTCGCGAAAACGCGGAAACTCTTCGCCCGACGGCAATGCGGTGTCGATGGCCAGGCCACGCGCCGACAGCCCATAGGTGTGCCCCTTGCCGACGACGCGGAAGTAGCTCGCGCCCAGCATGGTCATGATTTCGTCTTGCTTGTCGGCCTTGTTGATCGGGTACAGCACACGGAAACCGGCATAACCGAGTTTATCGGTGGCCTTGGGATCGAATTTCAGATCGCCGAAATCGAAACGCGAAGGATCGTATTTGATCTCTTCGACGGTGTTAGCCGTGATTTCGTTGATTTTCACCGGTGTATCGAAGTGCATACCCTGGTGATAGAAGGACAGTTTGAACGGGGTCTTCTGATCAGCCCACTCAGCCTTTTCGGTGAGGAAGCGGATTTTCTGATAGTCCGCGAATTTCATGTCGCGGAATTCGTTCGGCAGGTTGCTGCGGGGGGCTTCGAACTTCTGTCCGGCCAGCTCTTTAGCCTTGGCCGATACATCGTCAAGATTGAACGCCCAAAGCTGACCGGCGCTGAGCAGGCACAGGAGCGCGGAGCCCGCTACCAAAGCACTTCGAACGCGTTTGGCAGACAATTTTGCTGCATTACAGGGACTAACAATCACGAGCAACCCTCGCCGAAAACAGATCAAAAAACCAACGGCCAGCTATCTATATGCCAGGTTGGCGAGCATTGTTCCGACTCCGCTGGGGCAAAATGATTCCCCAATCGGATCCAGACAAGTCTCTACCTAAGTCAAAAATGGACCAACGAACGCTGATCCCCATAGCGCGCGATTATCTAGTAGCCCGCGTGACAACGCATCAGGGCTAGCAAAGTATTTATCGCGAAAACACCCTAAAAACAGTCGAAATTTCCTAAAGAAGGTGTTTCCGGTGTTTTCAGGTCTGTAACAAAAAGGTAACCGGGCCATCGTTGACCAAATGCACCTGCATATCGGCGCCGAATCTACCTGATGCCACAGTGCCATGCACCTGTTTCGCTTTGCTTAATAGATAGTCGAATAATTCCTCACCCAGAGCCGGTGGCGCCGCCGTTGAAAAGCTCGGCCGCAACCCGCTTTTGGTGTCGGCGGCCAGGGTGAACTGAGAGACCAGCAGCAACCCGCCTCCCACGTCCGCCAAGGACAAATTCATCTTGCCCTCGGCGTCGCTGAATACCCGATAGTTAAGCAGCTTATGCAGAAGTTTGTCGGCGCTGACACGCGTGTCGTCGGGCTCGATCGCCACCAGAACCAGCAACCCCTGATCGACCGCACCCACTATTTCGCCCGCCACCTCTACGCGAGCGCCACGCACTCGCTGTAACAGGCCCTTCATGCTTCTTCGGGCGGCAGGTCGAGCAGGCGCTGGGCCATGTTGCCCGCGGCGCGCACCAGCGCGTCGGTGATACCCGGTTCGGACGCCGCATGACCGGCGTCGCGAATCACCTGCAACTCGCTGTTCGGCCACGCCTGATGCAATTCCCAGGCGTTATCCAGTGGGCAGATCACATCGTAACGACCGTGAATGATCACGCCCGGCAAGTGAGCGATCTTGCCCATGTCGCGAATCAGTTGGTTCGGTTCAAGGAAGGCATTGTTGGTGAAGTAGTGGCATTCGATCCGCGCAATCGACAGCGCGCGCTGCGGCTCGGAGAACCGATCGACCACCAGCGGGTTCGGCCGCAGGGTCGCGGTGCGCCCTTCCCAGGTCGACCAGGCTTTGGCGGCGTGCATCTGGGCGATCTGGTCGTTGCCGGTCAGGCGCTTGTGGAAAGCGCTGAGCAGGTCGTCGCGTTCGTCCAGCGGGATCGGCGCGATGTAGTCCTGCCAGTAATCGGGGAACAGACGGCTGGCGCCAGCCTGATAGAACCACTCGATTTCCTGCGGGCGGCAGAGAAAGATCCCGCGCAGGATCAAGCCATGCACACGCTCCGGATGGGTTTGTGCATAGGCCAGCGCCAGGGTCGAACCCCACGAACCACCGAACAGCACCCATTTTTCGATGCCCAGGTGCTGGCGGATGCGCTCAAGGTCGGCGACCAGATCCCAAGTGGTGTTGTTTTCCAGGCTGGCGTGCGGGGTGGAGCGTCCGCAACCGCGCTGGTCGAAAGTGACGATGCGGTACAGGTTCGGATCGAAATAGCGTCGGCTCTGAGCATCGCAACCGGCGCCAGGGCCGCCGTGGATGAACACGACCGGCAAGCCTTGCGGTGAACCGCTCTCGTCGACGTACAGCGTATGCGTGTCGTCGACAGCCAGATCGTGCCGGGCGTGAGGTTTGATCTGCGGGAACAAAGTCTGCATTGCGCGCTCCGTAAGGGGTCGAGGTCATCCCTGGGGGGACTTCTATTATTCTGCCGTTGGGCATCATAAACCCGATTTACGTCAATGAGCATGCCTGTGCACTACCGCGATTTTTCTGCTGCCGATAAACCGAGTGGGAGCGGGCTTGCGCGCGAAAGCGGTGTGTCATTCAACCCATATGTTGACTGATGTGACGCCTTCGCGAGCAAGCCCGCTCCCACAGTGGGTTATGCGGTGTAGTGAGACTTTGCCCAGGCCAGATAGCCCTGCAGCAACTCCTTGAGCACCACTTGCGTCGGCTCGGCCAGGTCGGCGCGATAGCGGAACGGTTCGAACTCCTCCATGTAGGTGCACTGACACAGTTCCAGTTGCACGGCGTGGATGTTCTCGGCCGGGTTGCCGTAATGGCGAGTGATGTGGCCGCCCTTGAAGCGTCCGTTCAGGACGTGGCTGTACTCGCCGTGGCGGGCGCAGATCGCTTCCAGTTGCGTGGCCAGTTGCCGATCACAACTGGCGCCATTGAAGGTGCCGAGGTTGAAGTCTGGCAGTTTGCCGTCGAACAGGTGCGCGATGATCGAGCGGATCGAGTGCGCGTCGAACAGCAACGCGTAACCGAATTCGGCCTTCAACCGCGCCAGTTCTTCCTGCAAGGTGCGGTGGTACGGCGTCCAGATTTGCTCAAGGTACGTCGCGCGTTCTTCTTTGGAAGGCGCCTGGCCTTCCTTGAACAACGGGATGCCATCGAACAGCGTCGCCGGGTACAGCCCGGTGGTGGCGCCGGCGTACAGCGGCGTGTCGTCAGACGGCCGGTTCAGGTCGATGACGAAACGCGAATATTCGGCTGCCAAAGTGCTGGCGCCCAGTTCTTCGGCAAAATCGTACAACTGAGGAATATGCCAGTCGGTGTCCGGCAGGCTTTTCGCATCAGGGATCAGGCCAGCCTCGACCGCAGGCGTCAGACGCAGCCCCGCGTGAGGCATGCTGATCAGCAGCGGCACACGACCTTGTTTGAAACTCAGAACCTTATCCACATCCGTTCTCCTACAGACTTGATTCGACGCCGTGACGCACGACGCGTTTGTCCAGATCACCACCGAGCCAATAGGCCAGGTCCGCCGGACGATCGATATGCCAGGCGACGAAATCCGCAACCTTGCCGACTTCCAGCGAACCGTGGGTGTCAGCCATGCCCAGCGCTTGCGCCGCATGAATCGTCGCGCCGGCCAAGGCTTCTTCCGGGGTCATGCGAAAACAGGTGCACGCCATGTTGAGCATCATGCGCAACGACAGCGCCGGCGAAGTGCCGGGGTTGAGGTCGCTGGCGATGGCGATCTTCACTTTGTGCTTGCGCAAGGCTTCCATCGGCGGCAGTTGGGTCTCACGCAGGAAGTAGAACGCGCCCGGCAACAGCACCGCGACCGTGTCGGATTCGGCCATGGCGATGGCGTCGGCTTCGTCCATGAACTCCAGGTGATCGGCCGACAACGCGTGGTAGCGCGCCGCCAGACTGGAGCCGTGCAGCGAGGACAATTGCTCGGCGTGCAGCTTCACCGGCAGACCCAGTTTGTGGGCGGCGATGAACACGCGCTCCACCTGTTCCGGCGAGAACGCCAGGTATTCGCAAAACGCATCCACGGCATCAACCAAACCTTCGGCGGCCAACGCTGGCAGCATCTGGGTGCAGACCAGATCGATGTAATCGTCAGCGCGATCCTTGTATTCCGGCGGTAGCGCATGTGCGGCCAGACAGGTACTGCGCACGCTGATCGGCAGTTCGGCAGCCAGACGCCGAATCACCCGCAGGATCTTGCGCTCATTGGCCAGATCGAGGCCGTAGCCAGATTTCATCTCGACCGTGGTCACGCCGTCACGCATCAGGCTTTTCAAGCGTTTGGCGGCACTGGCGAACAATTCGTCTTCGCTCGCTTCGCGCGTCGCACGTACGGTGCTGGCGATGCCACCGCCGGCCGCGGCGATCTCGGCGTAGCTAACGCCTTGCAGGCGCTTTTCGAACTCGCCGCTGCGGTTGCCGCCGAACACCGTGTGGGTGTGGCAGTCGATCAGGCCGGGGGTGACCCATGCGCCTTGCAAGTCATTGACCGCCGGGTATTCGCCGGATGGCAATTGAGCGCGCGGGCCGATCCACTCGATGTGCGCACCGGACGTCACGATGGCCGCATCCTCGATGATCGAGTAGACGCCTTGCGCCATGGTTGCGACGTGGCAGTGTTGCCAGAGGGTTTTCATCCCAAGTCCTCGTCTTGTTCAAAATCGATTCGCGAGCACGCCCGCTCCCACATTTGGAATGCGTTCCCCTGTGGGAGCGGGCTTGCTCGGGAAAAGGCCATCACAGGCTCGGCAAAAGCCTGGCAGGAACCAGCTCGCTCAAGCAACGCGATGCCAACAACTCAGTCGCGGCATTGATGTCCGGCGCAAAGAACCGATCCTTCTCATAGAACGGCACTTCTTTACGCAAAATCGCCCGGGCCTGTTCCAGCTTCGCCGAGGTTTTCAGACCGTTACGCAAGTCCAGGCCCTGCGCCGCCGCCAGCCACTCCACCGCAAGAATCCCGCGGGTGTTCTCGGCCATTTCCCACAGACGCTTGCCGGCCGCCGGGGCCATCGAGACGTGATCTTCCTGGTTGGCCGACGTCGGCAGGCTGTCCACCGAGTGCGGATGGGACAGCGCCTTGTTTTCGCTGGCCAGCGCTGCCGCCGTCACCTGGGCGATCATGAAACCGGAGTTCACGCCGCCATTGGCCACCAGGAACGGCGGCAGTTGCGACATGTGCTTGTCCATCATCAGCGAGATGCGGCGTTCGCTCAGCGAGCCGATTTCAGCGATGGCCAGGGCCATGTTGTCAGCGGCCATGGCAACCGGTTCGGCGTGGAAGTTACCGCCGGAAATCACATCGCCTTCAGCGGCGAACACCAACGGGTTATCCGACACGGCGTTGGCTTCGATCGCCAGCACTTCAGCCGCTTGACGGAACTGGGTCAGGCACGCGCCCATGACTTGCGGCTGGCAGCGCAGCGAGTAAGGGTCTTGAACCTTTTCGCAGTTCTGGTGCGAGTCGGATACTTCGCTGCGCTCACCGAGCAGATCACGGTAAGCGGCAGCGGCGTCAATCTGGCCTTTCTGACCACGGGCGGCGTGGATACGCGCGTCGAACGGCGAGCGCGAACCGAGCACCGCTTCAACCGTCAAACCGCCCAGCGCCAAGGCGCCAGCGAACAGGTCTTCACCTTCAAACAGACCGCGCAGCGCAAACGCAGTAGACACCTGAGTACCGTTAAGCAGCGCCAGACCTTCCTTCGCCGCCAGCGTCAGCGGCGTCAGACCGGCGACTTTCAGCGCTTCGGTCGCCTCCATCCACTCGCCCTTGTGCCGCGCCTTGCCCTCGCCCAGCAGCACCAGCGACATGTGCGCCAATGGCGCCAGATCGCCGGATGCGCCCACCGACCCCTTGAGCGGAATGTGCGGATAAACCTCGGCGTTGATCAGCGCGATCAGCGCATCGATCACCACACGCCGGATGCCGGAGAAACCACGACTGAGGCTGTTGACCTTGAGCACCATGATCAGACGCACCAAGTCATCACTGATCGGTTGGCCAACACCGGCGGCATGGGACAACACCAGCGAACGCTGAAGGTTTTCCAGGTCTTCGCTGGCGATGCGGGTCGAGGCCAGCAGGCCGAAACCGGTGTTGATGCCGTAGGCCGTGCGGTTCTCGGCGAGGATCTGCTCGACGCAGGCTACGCTGGCTTCGATCTGCTTTGATGCACTGTTGTCGAGGGTCAGCTTGACCGGGTTCTGATAAACGTCACGCAGTTGGGCCAGGCTCAGTTGGCCGGGGATCAGGTTCAGCGCAGTCATTTAAATGCTCCTTTTGAGAGTTTGTTATTAACTACCAGTCGCTCCGGAGCATTCCGTTATCCGTCGTTTCTCGTCTTGTGGACGATCCGCGCCTTGGCACGCTGGTATGGGTGTTTGTCAGTGCAGATTCGGTAATACGTTGTGCAGCGCGTTCGTATCTTTCAAAACGCTCGCAGCGGCGGCGATATCCGGCGCCAGCCAGCGGTCCTGATCGTAGGCCGGGACTTTCTCACGCAGCAGGCGCCACGCGATATCAGTGCCCGCGCCAAAACGCTGCTCTTTCAAGAATTCAAACGCCTGCGCCGCCAGCAGATATTCGATGGCGAGGATCTGCGTGCAGTTTTCCAGGGCGCGGTGCAGCTTCAGCGCAGCGTTGGTGCCCATGCTCAGGTGGTCTTCCTGCAAGCCTGAGGTGATGTAGTTGTCGAGCACCGCCGGCTGCGCCAATTGGCGGTTTTCGGCACACAGCGACGCGGCGACGTATTGCACGATCATCATCCCCGAGTTCACCCCCGGGTTGGCCACCAGAAACGCCGGCAAACCGCTGACGTGCGGGTTGACCAAGCGATCGAGGCGACGTTCGGCAATCGAGCCGATTTCGGCCATGGCGATTGCCAGCAGATCCGCCGCCATCGCCACCGACTGGCCGTGCGGATTGGCTTGCGACATGACCCGGAAGTTATCCGGCGTACCAAGCAGCAACGGATTGTCGGTGCAGCCGTTGAGTTCGGCTTCGACCTGCTTGATCGCGTGCGCCAGTTGATCGCGCGCGGCGCCATGCACCTGCGGGATCGAACGGATACTCAAGGCGTCCTGCGTGCGAATGCCTTTGCTTGAGGCGATCACTTCACTGCCGTCGAGCAGGGCGCGCAGATTGACACCAACCTGCTGCATGCCCGGGTGCGGCTTGAGCGCGATGATCTCGGCATCGAACGCCGCAATCTGTCCGCGCTGGGCTTCGAAACTCATCGCGCCGATCACGTCGGCCCATTGCAGCAGACGCGTGGCATCGGCAATCGCCAGGCAACTGAGGCCGGTCATGCAAGGCGTGCCGTTGACCAGGCACAAACCGTCCTTCGCCCCCAGTGGCACCAGTTGCAGCCCCTCTTCGGCCAACGCCTGTTGCGCCGAGGTGATCTGGCCGCGATAGCTGACATTGCCCACGCCCAGCAGCGCGATGCCGATGTGTGCCATGTGGGTCAGGTAACCCACCGAACCTTGCGACGGCACTTGCGGGGTGATGCCGCGATTGAGCAGCGCCAGCAGCCCTTCGACCACCCGCCGATGAATGCCGGATTTGCCGTGGCTGTAGTTGTGGATCGCCGCGCAGATGATCGCGCGGGTCTGTTCGTCAGGCAGTACCGGACCAACGCCGCAGGCGTGGCTGAGCAAGGTATTGCGCGACAACTGGCTGAGTTGTTCGTCTTTGAGCGAGACGTTGGACAACCCGCCCAGACCAGTGTTGACGCCATACGCGCGCTCGCCGCTTTCGACGATGCGCTGGACGATACCCTGAGCGTTTTCGATGCGCGCCCAGGTCTCGCTCGACAGCTCCAATTGCGCGCCGTGCCGGGCGACGGCGACCACGTCCTGCCAACGCAGGGGGCTGCCAGTGATAACGATTTTTTCAGCCTGGGACATCTAAAACCTCAACCGTAATATTGATGCAGCTTTACCGACGCCTTCGCGAGCAAGCCCGCTCCCACAGGGGACGCATTCCAAATGTGGGAGCGGGCTTGCTCGCGAAGGGGCCGGACCAGCCAACACAAAACTGCCTAAACCACCGCCGCCCGCCGCTGCACGAACCGGTCGACATATTCATCAGCCGGCGAATGCAGGATTTCTCTTGGCGTGCCGACCTGAATCAGCTTGCCATCCTTGAGAATTGCAATGCGATTCCCGATGCGCACGGCTTCGTCGAGGTCGTGGGTGATGAAGACGATGGTCTTGTGCAGGGTCTTTTGCAGCTCCAGCAACTGGTCTTGCATCTCGGCGCGGATCAACGGATCCAGGGCGCTGAACGCTTCGTCCATCAGGATGATGTCGGTGTCCGCCGCCAGAGCCCGGGCCAGGCCGACACGCTGGCGCATGCCTCCGGACAGTTGGTGCGGGTATTTGTTTTCGTAGCCCTTGAGGCCCACGGTATTGATCCAGTGCAGCGCACGTTCAGAGCACATCTGCTTGCTTTCGCCGCGCACTTTCAGGCCGTAGGCGACGTTGTCGAGGACGGTCTTGTGCGGCAGCAGGCCGAAGCTCTGGAACACCATGCTGATCTTGTGCCGACGAAATTCACGCAGGGCATCCATGTCGTATTGCAGGATGTCCACGCCGTCGACCAGGATCGCGCCGCTGGTCGGGTCGATCAGACGATTGAAGTGGCGCACCAGGGTCGATTTGCCCGAGCCGGACAGGCCCATGATCACGAAGATCTCGCCGGTGCCGATGCTCAGCGACAGGTCATTGACCCCGACCACGCAACCGGTTTCGCTCAGTACCTGATCCTTGGTCTTGCCCTGGCCGACCATCGCCAGTGCGTCCTTGGCACGGTTGCCGAAAATCTTGAAGACGTTTTTGACTTCGATCTTGCTCACGGTTGCGTCGTTCATTTGCTCACCTCATGCCGTGGCCGACCGTATGCCTGAGTAATGCGGTCGATGACCACTGCGAGAATCACGATCGCCAGACCGGCTTCGAGGCCGCGTCCGACGTTGAGGGTCTGAATGCCCACCAGTACATCTTCACCCAGACCCCGGGCACCGATCATCGAGGCGATCACCACCATCGACAGGGCCATCATGGTGGTCTGGTTGATCCCGGCCATGATGCTTGGCAGGGCCAGCGGCAGTTGCACGCCGAACAGTTGCTGCCAGCGGTTGGCGCCGAAAGCGTTGATGGCCTCCATCACCTCGCCGTCGACCTGGCGAATGCCCAGATCAGTCAGGCGAATCAGCGGTGGTGCGGCGTAGATGACGGTCGCGAAAATCGCCGGCACCTTGCCCAGACCGAACAGCATCAGCACCGGGATCAGGTACACGAAGCTGGGCATGGTTTGCATGATGTCGAGCAGCGGCATCAACACCGAACGCAGGCGATTGCTGCGTGCCGAGAGAATCCCCAGCGGGATGCCGATCAGCACCGAAATGATCGTCGCGACCATCATCAGCGCCAGGGTTTGCATGAGCTTGTCCCACAGGCCGACAGCGCCCACCAGAAACAGCAAACCGACGATCACCGCGGTGGTCGCCACTTTGCGTGTGGCGTGCCAGGCCACGGCGCCGACGATCGCCAGCATCAACCACCAGGGTGCTGCACGCAGCATGCCTTCGAGGTTGACGATGGCCCACAGCAGCGTGTCGGAGATATGGCGGAACACATCGCCGTAGTTGGTGACCAGCGAATCGACCCAACCGTTGACCCAGTCGGCGATGGAAAAGGTAAAGCTTTCGGGAAACATAAGAGACTCTCAATCAAGGGGTTGCGATCAAGCGTCCGACTGCCGATGCCGGCAGCCGGAGAAGCTCAACCTACAAGGCCGCGTCGATTTTCCTGGCGGCGTCGTCGCTCACCCACTTGTGCCAGACTTCAGGATGTTCCTTGAGGAAGATTTTCGCCAGTTTTGGCGACTCGATACGTTCCTTCGCCATGCGTCCCAGGTTCTGGTTCAGCAGGTCGATCGGCAGGTTGACCTTTTCCAGCACGGCCACCAGTTCCGGGGCTTGCTCGTGGAAGGTTTTCGACAGGCCGACCTTGATGCTCACTGTCTTGTCGACGCCCGGTTTTTCTTCGAGCTTGACCGCGTCGATCTGGCCCATCAGCGGGGTCGGCGACCAGTAGTAGAACAGGATCGGTTCACCACGCTTGTAGCTCGACAACACCGCCGCATCCAGCGCCGGGCCGGTGCCCGGACGGAAGTTGGTGTAGCTGCTTTCCAGACCATAGCTTTTGAGCATTTCGCTGTTGTCCAGTTCGCAGGTCCAGCCAGCCGGGCAGTTGTAGAAACGGCCTTTGGAAGGTTCTTCAGCGTCCTTGAACACGGCGGCGTATTTGCCCAGGTCTGCGATGTTTTTCAGGTCCGGGGCTTTGGGCTCAAGCTTGCGCTTGGCGTCGCCTTCGATCACGTAGCGCGGCACGTACCAGCCTTCAACGGCGCCCACGATCGGCGCGCCGACACCAACGACCTTGCCGGCCTTCTCGGCCTTGTTCCAGACCTCGCTGCGGCCGACCCATTCTTCGGCGAACACTTGAATGTCGTTGCTGCTCAGGGCGTTTTCCATGGTGATGGAGTTGCCCGGCAAGCTATCGGTCTTGCAGTCGTAACCTTTCTCCAGCACCACTTGCAGCACGTCAGTCAGCAGCATGGCGCTTTCCCAGTTCAGCCCGGCGAATTTCACCGGTTTGCCCGATTCGCACCAGCCGGCCGCCTGGGTGGCGCCGGCACTGGCGAGCAGGCCCATCGAAAGCAGTGTGGTCAGCAGGGTCTTGTTCGATTTCATTGTCGTGACGCTCCTAATCATGAGTTGGGCTTACGGCAGTCAAGAGGCATCCAGCCCTGTCCACGTCCAATCAGGCCTGCGCCGCAGCGCGACTGGCCCTGTTTTTCTCAGGTTGTGCATGGCTGTCCTGCTCGACCGGCAGAATCAGGTGATCGGGCACCGTGCTGTGCCATTTTTTTGCGCACACGTAATAAAGGGCGGCGGGCAGCACCAGGCCGATGATCCAGGAAATATCCACATCGCCGAGGGCGGCCACCAGCGGGCCGGTGTAGAACTTGGTGGAAATGAACGGCAGTTGCACCAGCACACCGAACACATAGACGCTGATACCGAGGACGTTCCAGCGGCCGTAGCGACCATTTGGATCGGCCAGTGCCGGCACGTCATAGCGCTCGCGGGTGATGCAGTAGTAGTCGACCAGGTTGATCGCGCTCCAAGGCGTGAAAAACGCCAGCAGGAACAGAATGAAGGACTTGAACGCACCGAGGAACGAGTGCTGACCGAGCAATGCGATCAGCGTTGCCGCCCCGACGATGACCACCACGAAAACCAGACGCTGCAAGCGCGACACCGTCAGGTGGCCACGGAAACCGCTGATGATGGTCGCGATGCACATGAAGCTGCCGTAGGAGTTCAGCGTCGAGATGGTGACCTTGCCGAACGCGATGCTGAAATACAGCAACGCAGCGGTGGCACCGGTTCCGCCCAGACCGACGATATAAGCCACTTCATGGCCGGCGAACTGGCCGTTGGCTGAAGCGGCAGCGAACACACCAAGGATCATCGCCACTTGTGCGCCAATCACCGAACCGGCGCCCGCAGCGAAAAAGGTTTTCACCGCTGACGTCTTGCTCGGCAGGTAGCGTGAGTAGTCCGCCACGTAAGGGCCGAAAGCGATCTGCCAGGACGCCGCGAGCGACACCGCCAGCAAAAAACTGCTCCAGCTAAAGTGACGGATTTGCAGGAGTGCACCGACGTCGGTCTGGCTCATCAGACGCCAGAACAGAAATACGAAAGCAATCACGCCAATGACGCTGGCGACGCGGCCAATCCAGTGGATCACCCGATAACCCATCACCGTGACCAGCACGATGACACTGGCGAAGATCAGAATGCCGACGCTGTCGCTGACGCCAAACAACTGGCCCAGCGCCTGGCCGGAAAGCACCGTGCCCGTTGCGGTGAAACCCAGGTACATCAGGCACACCAACACAATCGGGATGGCCGCGCCATAAACGCCGAACTGCACACGGCTGGAAATCATCTGCGGCAGACCGAGCTTCGGCCCTTGCGCCGCATGCAGTGCCATCACCCCGCCGCCCAGCAGTTGACCGATCAACAGACCGATCAACGACCAGAACACATCACCGCCCAGCACCACGGCCAACGCCCCGGTGACAATCGCGGTGATTTGCAGGTTGGCACCCATCCACAGGGTGAATTGGCTAAACAGACGACCGTGTCTTTCCGCTTCCGGGATGTAGTCGATCGAACGCCTTTCGATCAACGGTTTGTTGCCTGCACGATCAGGATTAACAGCCATGATTCAACCTCTGTGGATTGTTATTCGAGTTCACTGAGCGTCTTGCGTGGGTTGCTTTTGGTGGGAGCGGGCTTGCTCGCGAAGGGGTCGGCACATTCAAAACATGTGCTGATTGATCCACCGCATTCGTGAGCAAGCCCACCCCCACCCAAAGCATTTCCCACAGAGTTGCGTTTATTGACCGGTAATCATCGGCAGGTTCAGGCCCTGTTCCTTGGCGCAGTCGATGGCGATCTGGTAACCGGCATCGGCGTGACGCATGACACCCGTGGCCGGGTCGTTGTGCAGCACGCGGGCGATACGCTCGGCCGCTTCGTCCGTACCGTCGCAGACAATCACCATGCCCGAGTGCTGGGAGAAGCCCATGCCCACGCCGCCGCCGTGGTGCAGGGACACCCAGGTCGCGCCGCTCGCGGTGTTGAGCAGAGCGTTGAGCAGAGGCCAGTCGGACACGGCGTCGGAACCGTCCTGCATCGATTCGGTTTCACGATTCGGGCTGGCCACCGAGCCGGAATCGAGGTGATCACGACCGATCACGATCGGCGCCGACAACTCGCCGCTACGGACCATTTCGTTGAATGCCAGACCCAGCTTGGCGCGCAGACCCAGGCCAACCCAGCAGATACGCGCCGGCAAGCCCTGGAAGCTGATGCGCTCACGGGCCATGTCCAGCCAGTTGTGCAGGTGGGCGTCGTCCGGGATCAACTCTTTGACCTTGGCGTCGGTTTTGTAAATATCCTGTGGATCGCCCGACAGGGCCGCCCAACGGAACGGACCGATGCCACGGCAGAACAGCGGACGGATATAGGCCGGTACGAAACCCGGGAAGTCGAATGCGTTTTCAACACCTTCTTCCTGAGCCATCTGACGGATGTTGTTGCCGTAGTCGAAGGTCGGGATGCCTTGCTTCTGGAATTCCAGCATCGCTTTGACGTGCACGGCCATCGACTGCTTGGCGGCTTTGATCACAGCGGCCGGTTCGGTCTTGGCGCGGGCGCGGTATTCGTCCCAGCTCCAGCCGGCCGGCAGGTAGCCGTTGAGTGGGTCGTGGGCGCTGGTCTGGTCGGTAACCATGTCCGGGCGCACGCCACGCTTGACCAGTTCCGGCAAAATTTCAGCGGCGTTGCCCAGCAGCGCGATGGAAATCGCTTTGCCTTCTTTGGTGTACTTGTCGATGCGCGCCAGGGCGTCGTCGAGGTCAGTGGCTTGCTCGTCGACGTAACGGCTTTTCAGGCGGAAA
This sequence comes from Pseudomonas sp. NPDC087614, assembly GCF_044743485.1. Taxonomy (NCBI): domain Bacteria; kingdom Pseudomonadati; phylum Pseudomonadota; class Gammaproteobacteria; order Pseudomonadales; family Pseudomonadaceae; genus Pseudomonas; species Pseudomonas sp. NPDC087614. The sequence goes on from NZ_JBIUWN010000020.1 coordinate 55,086, forward strand.
TCGATGCTGACCTGCTGGCATTCGATGTTCAGCGAGCAAGCGCCGGCCAGGGTTGCGGCCAGAGGCTGAGCGCCACCCATGCCGCCCAGCCCGGCGGTCAGGACCCACTTGCCTTTGAGGTTGTCGTTGTAATGCTGACGACCGGCCTCAACGAAGGTTTCGTAGGTGCCCTGGACGATGCCCTGGCTGCCGATGTAGATCCAGCTGCCGGCGGTCATCTGGCCGTACATGGCCAGGCCTTTGGCGTCGAGTTCGTTGAAATGCTCCCAGCTCGCCCAATGCGGGACGAGGTTGGAGTTGGCGATCAGTACGCGCGGGGCGTTGCTGTGAGTCTTGAACACGCCGACCGGCTTGCCGGATTGCACCAGCAGGGTCTCGTCGTCATTGAGATTGGTCAGGCTCTCGACGATCTTGTCGTAGCACTCCCAGTTACGCGCCGCGCGACCGATGCCACCGTAGACCACCAGTTCTTTCGGGTTTTCGGCCACTTGCGGATCAAGGTTGTTCATCAGCATGCGCAGCGGCGCTTCGGTCAGCCAGCTTTTGGCGGTCAGCTTGTTACCGCGTGCGGCACGGATTTCGACGTCACGGTGCTTTGTAAAAGGGGCAGCGGTCATTTTGTTGTCAGTCACGAAAAAGACTCCTCAGCGATCAATTCAAACCAACCCTGGCAGTGGGCAAGCAGCCTGTGCGCTTCAATGCGCGCAAGCGAATCAGTGGACGCTGCAGAGAGTCTCGAGCGACTCATACGCATACGTCTTTACTTGTACATACAAGCATATGCAATCAAGCGGCCAACTTGTTGAAGGGCGGCTCAAGAAACATAGCGGACGAGGCTGGAGGACGCCTGAATCAAGGTTTCTGGCGTGGGTTAAATTTTTCGCGGGGGTGTGTTTGGGGCATTGCGAGAGGGTTACGAAAGCGTGGTATTGCGCCACGCTGGGGCGTTCGGTAACAAATTGGTGCGCCGGGGAAACAAGAAGTGTGAATACATGGGTGGCGAGGGGATTTACTCCCTCGCCACAGGATGTGTGACCCGATTCAGGTCAGCGTGCTGTCAGCTCGATTACGCAGCAACCGCCATCGACGGAGATTTCAACCAACCCGGTGTTACCGTCCAGTTGTAGGCAATCATGCCGGCCAAGTTGTGCCCTGTCCTCACCGACTGTCACTTGCAGCAACTCACTGACACTGAACACCAGCAGCGTCCCCGCCGAGCTGAAAAACCGCTGCGCGCCGTCCAGCCATTGCAAACGTGCGCTGTAGCGCTGCGGAGCATAGATCAGGTTGAAATCGCGAATCGCCCCGCCAAGCAACGTGCAGGACACTTGGCTTTCACCTCCGAAAGCGAACGGGTCGAGGGGTAACAGAGGCTGGGTGTCGTCACCGTCCACACACAAGGTCATGCCGTCACCCTGCAACACGGTGATCACCCGTTGATAACCGGCGAAGGTCGAAAAACCGCCCGACTCCGCGATATCGGCAATCGACAGGCGCCAGCCAAAACCCTCCAGACCTGCGCCCGCATCGCGGGTGATTTCTTCAGTGCTGCCGCCGCCGTTCTTCCACGGCATGCGCGGGTAGCCTTCGGCGCGTAAAACTTTCAAACCATTCATTTATGAAAGCGTCCTTCCAGACGATGACGAGAACCTGGGTGAATCAGACGCGCAGCCGTCACCGGTTGACGCCCCGACCAGGTGCGGCGGCGAATCAGCAGGCACGGCTCGCCTTTCTCGATCTGCAGCAACTTGCACTCCGACGGCTCGGCAAGAATCGCTTCAACCACATGCTCGCCCTCGGTCAGCGGCGCGACCTGGTTGAGGTAGGCGTAAGGCGTTTGCAGGGTGAAGTCCTGCTTCAAGTATTGCGGGGCGACCAGCGCGTTGACGAAACGGTCCTCGATTTGCACCGGGATGTCGTTTTCGTAATGCACGATCAGCGAGTGAAAGACTTTCTGCCCTTCGCGCATGTCCAGCGCCAGCGCCCGCTCGGAACCAGCAGCCTCTTCTTCAAGGGTGATGACCTGGCAAGTATGGCGATGACCACGGGAGGCGATTTCATCAGCGATGTTGTGCACTTCAAACAGCGCGGACTGGCTCTTCGGTTCGGCGACAAAAGTGCCGACACCTTGCATGCGCACCAACAGGCCGTCGGCGGTCATCTCGCGCAGTGCGCGGTTGATGGTCATGCGGCTGAAACCGAGTTGATTGACCAATTCGCTTTCCGACGGCACGCGGTAGTGCGGCGGCCAGTTACCGCTGTCGATCTGCTGGGTGATCATCTGTTTGACACGCGCGTACAAGGGCGCCGGACTGTCGCCCATGTTCGCGGCCAACGGGGAAACTGGAGGCGGAGTCGGCACGGTGGATCCTTGTTCGTCGGTAGAGGTTGCTAGCTTGCCGGAGTTTACCGAGCAGGCAAACGTCTGTATATGTATATACAAATAACACACGATGGGGTGCTGAACCATGTCCGCTTTCTTTGCCGAACGCGCGCTGCTGCCTAACGGATGGGCCAATCATGTACGTCTTGAGGTCAGCGCTGATGGCGTGTTGACCCAAATCCAGGCCGATTCCACCGCAGGGGGCGCCGAACGGCTGAGCGGGCCGTTGCTGCCGGGGATGCCCAATCTGCACTCCCACGCGTTCCAGCGGGCGATGGCCGGGCTGGCCGAAGTGGCCGGCAATCCCAACGACAGTTTCTGGACCTGGCGCGATCTGATGTATCGGCTCGTCGGAAAAATCAGCCCGGATCAACTCGGCGTGATCGCCCGACAGCTGTACATCGAAATGCTCAAGGCCGGTTACACCTCGGTGGCCGAATTTCATTACGTACACCACGACAGCAAGGGTCAGCCGTACGCCGACCCGGCCGAACTGGCGTTGCGCATCAGTCAGGCCGCCAGTGACAGCGGCATCGGCCTGACGCTGCTGCCGGTGCTCTACAGCCATGCAGGTTTCGGCGGCCAGCCCCCGAATGACGGCCAACGCCGCTTCATCAACAGCAGCGAAAACTACTTGAAGCTGCAATCACGTTTGCAGCCGCTGTTGGCACAGCAAAAGGCGCAATCGTTGGGTCTGTGCTTCCACTCGTTGCGCGCGGTCACCCCGCAGCAAATCAGCGAAGTGCTGGAGGCCAGTGACAAGCAGTGCCCGGTGCACATCCACATCGCCGAGCAGCAAAAGGAAGTCGATGACTGCCTGAGCTGGAGCGGGCGCCGCCCCCTGCAATGGCTCTATGAAAACACCGAAGTCGATCAACGCTGGTGCCTGGTCCATGCCACTCACGCCAATCCGGAAGAAGTCACGCTAATGGCCAAGAGTCGCGCCATCGCCGGTTTGTGCCTGACCACCGAGGCCAACCTGGGCGACGGGATTTTCCCGGCCGTGGACTTCCTCGCTCAAGGTGGCCGCCTGGGTATCGGCTCTGACAGCCATGTGTCACTCAGTGTGGTGGAAGAATTGCGTTGGCTGGAATACGGCCAGCGTCTGCGTGATCAACGACGCAACCGCTTGTATGGCGCGGATCAGCCGATGGTCGGGCGCACGTTGTACGACGCCGCGCTGGAGGGCGGTGCTCAGGCACTGGGGCAACCAATTGGAGCGCTTGAAGTCGGTAAGCGGGCGGACTGGATTGTGCTCGATGGCAATGATCCGTACCTGGCGACGGCCAATGGCGACGGGATTCTGAATCGCTGGTTGTTTGCCGGCGGTGATCGTCAGGTGCGTGACGTGCTGGTTAATGGCCAGTGGGTGGTGCGCGATGGGCGGCATGCGGGGGAAGAAGACAGTGCGCGAGCCTTCACTCAAGTCCTGCGCGAGCTTTTAGGCTGACACAACACAAAAAATGTGGGAGCGGGCTTGCTCGCGAAAGCGGTGTATCGGTCAACACTTGCGTCGACTGACACGCCCTCTTCGCGAGCAAGCCCGCTCCCACATTTGATAGGCGGTGCTGGTTAATTCGACGTCTTGGCCATCTGCCGATCCGTGGTGCGCCAGATCAGTCGAGTGGTGTCGTAACCCTGCTGCCGCGCCTTGCTCAGCAGATCCTCACGCACCACGCCGTTGACAGTCGGCGTACGCGACAACAACCACATGTACTTGCGACTCGGGTCGCCGACGATGGCGGTCTTGTAGTCATCGCTGACGTACAACACCCAGTATTCACCCTTCGCCACACCCGGTATCAACCGTGAGAACCAGGTGTCGAACTCGACCCACAGCTTGTCGGTCTTGCCCGGAACCTGCGGATAAGCCGTACCCTTGACCTCTTGCCACTCCCAGTCTTTTGTCAGGCAGCGGTTGAACACCCCCATGTTGCCGTCGGGCTGAAGGGTGTAGCGAGCTTCAGATTGCGCGCAATGGCGCTGGAAATACATCGGCAAGCGCGCCAGTTCATACCAGGTGCCTTGGTAACGCTTGAGATTGACGCTGTTGACGGTTTTCGGCGCCAAAGGGTCCACGCCGGACGTGGCGCAGCCGGCCAGTACCAGGCCGGCAAAAAGGATTAGCAATAACCGCTTCATTCTTCTTCTCCGTGGGCGCGAAGCCCCGGTTTACTTCAGGCCTTGGCCGGAAAACATCAGCACTTTGTCACCGGCGTACTGCACGCTGATAAAGCTGTTCTTGTCGCCCCAGGTGCAACTGGACATGCCGAGCGCGCCCGAGCAATCGGTGGGTTTGCCGAGCAAGGTTTCAACCTCGGCCTTGGCCATGCCGGCCGAAAGCTTGGCATAGTTTTCCTGATTGACCTTGCTGCATGCGGCCAACAGCACGCAAAACGACAGCAGGGCGATAGATCGCAGCGACATGGTGTAACTCCTGGAGCGAGGGGGGGATGGCAGGGTGCCAACCAGAAGCTTAGAAGAGAAAACCCTCTTCTGGTTCCCTTCCAAGTTGGCTATTTATATGGCCACTCGTCCGGCATTTACCGGAAAATCAGGCACTTCGTGCGGCTATTGAGCATTTCGTCACCTTTCATCAAAGCCGCCTAATCTTTGGCGCGCAGCGGTCGAAACAAGAGCAGCGCAAAGCCCCCAGATGTGGCAAATTGCCGCCCTTTCTTGACCAGCCCCTTCGCGGTAGTTCATTCGATGACCAGAAACCTGAAATTCAGCCACAAAATCTTGTTGGCTGCCGCCCTTGTGGTGGCCGTTGCGTTCGCCTGTTTCATCTTTTTCAATGACTACCGACAACGCGAAGCCCTGAACAGCAGCACCGAAGCCTCGATGCAGGAACTGGGCAGCCTGACCACCAGCAACATCCAGACCTGGCTGGAAAGCCGCATCCAATTGCTGCAATCGCTGGCCCAGCAAGTTGTCGCCGACGGCAACGCGCCCGCCAGCCTGAAACGCATCATCGACCTGCCCGCCTACACCGGTAACTTCCAGCTCAGCTACTTCGGCGGCGCGGATGGCGTGATGTTCTCGGTACCGGCCGGCAACCGCGCACCGGATTACGACCCGCGCGCCCGTGGCTGGTACAAAGCGGCCGACAGTGCGCAGCAAACCATCGTCACCGAACCGTACATCGCCGCCTCGTCGGGCAAACTGGTCATCACTGTTGCCACCCCGGTGCAGCGCCAGGGCCAGATGATTGGCGTCGCCGGTGCCGATATCGATCTGAGCAGCGTCAGCGCAATCATCAACTCGCTGAACTTCGGCGGCCATGGTCACGCATTTATCGTCAGCGCCGATGGCAAAATCCTGATCCACCCGGACAGCAAACTGGTGCTCAAGACCCTCGCCGAGGCCTATCCGAACGGTGCGCCAAACGTCAGCCCCGGTTTGAAGGAAGTCGAGTTCGGCGGCAAGACGCAGTTGATCTCCTTCACCCGCGTCAATGGCGTGCCATCGGCTGACTGGTACGTGGCGCTGGTGCTGGATAAAGACACCGCGTTCGCGATGCTCAGCGAATTCCGCACCTCGGCGCTGATTGCCATGGTCATCGCCGTGGTGATCATCATCGCCCTGCTCGGCATGCTGATCCGCGTGCTGATGCAACCACTGCTGACCATGGGCCGCGCGATGCACGACATCGCAGAAGGCGAAGGCGACCTGACCAAACGTCTGATGATCCACGGCAACGATGAGTTCGGCGCGCTGGGCACATCGTTCAACCGGTTCGTCGAACGTATCCACACCTCGATCCGCGAAGTGGCCTCCGCGACCGGCCAGGTCAACGAAGTCGCCCTGCGCGTGGTCGCCGCGTCGAACTCGTCAATGTACAACTCCGATCAGCAAGCGAGCCGTACCAACAGCGTCGCCGCCGCGATCAACCAACTCGGAGCCGCCGCCCAGGAAATCGCCCAGAATGCCGCCCTCGCCTCGCAGCACTCCAGCGACGCGCGCAGCCTGGCCGTCGACGGTCAGCAGGTGGTGGATAAAACCATCCACGCCATGCAGCAGTTGTCGGCGAAGATCAGCGACTCCTGCGGCAACATCGAAACCCTGAACAGCAACACGGTGAACATCGGCCAGATTCTGGAAGTGATCACCAGCATTTCGCAGCAGACCAACTTGCTCGCGCTCAACGCCGCCATCGAAGCGGCCCGTGCGGGTGAGGCTGGGCGTGGTTTCGCTGTGGTCGCGGATGAAGTGCGCAACCTCGCACACCGCACCCAGGATTCGGCGCAGCAAGTGCAGGGCATGATCGAGGAGCTGCAAGTCGGCGCCCGTCAGGCCGTCAACATCATGACCGAGAGCCAGCGTGAGAGCGAAAGCAGCGTCGGCATCGCCAACCAGGCCGGCGAACGCCTTGGCAGCGTCACCCAGCGCATCGGCGAGATCGACGGGATGAACCAGTCGGTGGCGACTGCGACTGAAGAGCAGACGGCAGTGGTCGAGTCGATCAACGTCGACATCAACGAGATCAACACGCTGAATCAGGAAGGTGTGGAGAACTTGCAGGCGACGTTGCGGGCGTGCTCGGATCTGGAGCAGCAAGCGGCGCGTCTCAAACAATTGGTGGGTAGCTTCAGGATCTAAGGTGCTGCCACTGGCCCCTTCGCGAGCAAGCCCCACATTGGAATGCATTTCAGTGTGGGAGCGGGCTTGCTCGCGAAAGCAGCATCAGCCGCACTGAGATCTAAAATCTGGAACCCGGCCCGCAAAGAAACGCCAACTCCTCAGCCGTAGACTCGCGCCCCAACACCGCATTGCGATGCGGAAACCGCCCAAACCTTGCAATCACTTTCTGATGCCGCTCGGCATAATCCAGATTGTCGGCAAACACCGCACGCTCTGCCTCCGGCTGCTCAGCCACCAGACCGATAAACCGCGAAACCGCTTCGTTCTGCACCGCAAGGTTTTCGCAGTGTTCGAACACCAGATAGATGAATACCCGTTGAATCGGCTTCAGTTGCCGGTCGAAATCCGCAGCAATGCCTTGCGCGACAAGTTGCTGCGCGCGCAGATCGCCAGCGAATGCTTTGGGAGAATCGCGAAAGATCATTCGCGGCAGTTGATCGAGCAACAGCACCACCGCCAGCCAACCTTCGGGACATTGCGTCCACTCGGTCAGTTCGCCCGCCAGGGCCTGATCGACAAAGACCCCGAACCGCTCACGCGCTTCGAGGTCCTGGCTGTCTTTCTTGCCGAACCACAGCTTGCCCTTGTCAGCCGAAACCTCGTCCGGTGATTCGGCGTGACCGAACCACCAATCGAGCAACGGTTGCCAAGGCGCGTTCATGGCTTAAGCCTTGTGGTAGGCCGTGGCGCGTGCGACTTCTTCTTTCGAACCGAGGAACACAGCAACACGCTGGTGCAGGCCTTCTGGCTGAATGTCGAGGATACGCTGGTGGCCGTCGGTGGACGCGCCGCCCGCTTGTTCCACCAGGAACGACATCGGGTTGGCTTCGTACATCAGACGCAATTTGCCCGGCTTGGACGGCTCGCGGCTGTCGCGCGGGTACATGAACAGACCGCCACGGGTCAGGATGCGGTGCACGTCGGCAACCATCGCCGCGACCCAACGCATGTTGTAGTTCTTTTTCAGTGGACCTTCTTCGCCGGCCAGCAACTCGTCGACGTAGCGCTGCACCGGAGCTTCCCAGTGACGCTGGTTGGACATGTTGATGGCGAACTCCTGGGTGGACTCAGGAATGGTGATGTCTTCGTGAGTCAGCACGAAGCTGCCCATTTCGCGGTCCAGGGTGAAGCCTTTGACGCCGTCGCCCAGGGTCAGTACCAGCATGGTCTGCGGCCCGTAGATCGCGTAACCGGCAGCGACCTGCTCGGTGCCTGGCTGCAGGAAAGCTTTTTCGTTCAGCGCTTCGTTCTGGCTCAGGTATTCGTTCGGGCAACGCAATACCGAGAAGATGGTGCCGACCGGGGCGTTGATGTCGATGTTCGACGAGCCGTCCAGTGGGTCGAATACCAGAAGGTACGCGCCTTTCGGGTATTTGCCCGGGATCTGGTAGGCGTTGTCCATTTCTTCGGACGCCATGCCGGCCAGGTGACCGCCCCACTCGTTGGCTTCGAGCAGAATCTCGTTGGAGATCACGTCGAGTTTCTTCTGCACTTCGCCTTGGACGTTTTCAGTGCCCATGCTGCCCAGCACACCACCCAGGGCGCCTTTGGACACGGCGTGGCTGATTTCCTTACAGGCACGCGCCACCACTTCGATCAGGAAGCGCAGATCGGCAGGAGTGTTGTTGCTGCGGGTCTGCTCAATCAAATAGCGACTCAAGGTAACGCGGGACATGGACGGCTCCGGTGGAATGGTGGGCTGAAAACCCGCGCAGTTTACAGGGAGTCTGAAAACGTAGCGAGCAAAGACGCCCGGTAACGTGCGTTGGGGTGCAATTGCATCTATCAGACGTGATCGGGCCCGGAGAGTTCAGGCACCGGATTTAGCGTAGTTGGAAACGGGATGGATGGTAGCCCGGTTTTTTTTCGACCGATTGGCCGTCTTCGCGAGCAAGGGATCTCCCTTGAATACAGACTTGTGTCCACTGAAGATCAACTGTGGGAGCGGACTTGCTCGCGCATGGCGCGCAGCGCCAGCCATTCTCAGGACTTGGCGGGAGGTTTACGCAGCAGACTCGCCGCCATCACTCCAAGGAACACCACACTCAACAACAACACCGCCCACAGCCCCAACTTCTTCCAGTTGGTTTCAACAACTGCCGTAGTGGCTGTTGTCGAGGCGGGCGTGTTGATGGCTTGGCCCTGCACCGTCGCCTTACCCAACGTCGCCAGTTTCTGCGGTTTGAAATCGGGAATCAGCGTAGCCAGCGGCAGGTTCGCCGTTTTCACCGTCGGATTGCCCAGCGCCAGGCTGTACGGCCCTGCGCCACGCGCCAGAAAGACCACCTGCGTCGCCCGCACTGCGTATTTCAAGCTCGGCGCCTGCTCTCCCAAGCCGCCGCCGCGCTCATCTACGGTCAGTTTCAACTGCTGAACGGGCTGCCCGTAAAGCGACATTTCGTTCTGCACCACGTCCTGATCATTCTGCGTCAGGCGATACAGCAAGCCACTGCTCAACGTCCGCCACGGCAGACTACTCTCGCGCCGCCCCGCCAACGTCACCGGTGCCAGGCTGTTCGGCTCTTTGAGTTCAACCTGCACCCGTTCGACGTTCAGCCCCATCGGCAACTGCCAGGTGTATTCCCCGGCCTTGGTGCTGCTGCCGGCCAGGTCCTGCGACCAGACCAACGGCAGCGGCAAATTGCGCGGGTCGCTGCTTTTCACTTGCGCCAACGTCAGGTTCGGCGCCGAGTTCGGTGAATCCCACAGCAAGCGCACATAACGCGCCGACTGCCCCGGCAGCGTCACTTCATGCTGCTCGATACGCTCGTCGGAAAAGGTCAGCCGTGCGACCTGCCCCTCGCCCCAGGCCTGCCAATGCTGCAAGTCATCACTGGCCTCAATGCTGAAGCGCTGAAAGCCGTCGCGCTCGCTGGTCCAGTCGAGAATCAATTGCTGCAACGGCGCCTTGATCGCACTCGCGTCGAGCAACCACCCGCGCAGCACTTCTTCGCCCGCCTCCAATTGGCTGGACGGCTGCACCTCGACCAGCGTGCCGTTGGTGGTCGATTGCACGCGCACGTTCGGTGCGCGCTCCGAGGCGTCGGCGGCGTTGTACAGCGGGAACCACTTCACGTCATGCAACTGCCCGTCGTCGCGGGTCTGCGCCGATTCGCGGGCCAAGGCGTAAGCCTGCGGTTCGCCGGCGGCGTTGAATACGCGCAGATCGCTGAGATCGGTCTGGCGCGCCTGCAATTGCACATTCAGCGGCAGTTCGAGGCGATACCACGGGCCGTTGCCACTGACGGTCAGCGGCACCTGCGTGGCGAAGTCCGCCGGTTTTTCCTGGGCGCCAGCCGTCATCACCACGCCCAACGCCAACCAACCCAGATTCAGCATACGACTCAAGATGAAACTCCTTCGGTGTCCGGGGCCGGTTTGTCCGCCACCGGGTCAGCTTCGGTGCGTTTGGGCGGCAGCGGCGCGAAGTAGCCGACCACCAGCAGCAACACGCCAACGCCGATAAACGAGACGATCCGGGCGAGGCCGCCACGGTTGCTCAATTCGACAAAAATCAGTTTGGCCACCACCAGCGCAATCAGCGCCGCGCCGATCAGCCACACTTCGCGGCGATGACGCAGATGCCCGCCGATCATCAGTCCCAGCGCCATCAGCGTCCAGACAATGGACAACCCGGCCTGCACCAGCATCGACGCCAGCAACTGATCGAGTTCGAAGGGGATCCCGGCCCAATGATGTGCGGCGCGAGTCACCAACGCGGTGCAGAAGGCGAACAGCGAAACTCCGGCGATCAGTTGCGTGGCGTAATCGGCGTAGTCCTGTCGGATCGACAACTGCGACACCGTGCTGCGCGACCAGACATAAACGCCGAACAGCGCAAACAGCAGGCCCAGTTCCAGCGGGTTGAGCAGCGGCACGTAAGGCAGCGGTTCGGCGTTGCCATCGCTGATCCCGTTGGCCAGCCAGAACCAGCCGAGCATCAACACCGCCAACGGTGCAGCGGCGTACAAGCGGTACTGGCGGGCAAACGCGGCGACGGGCCAAGGCCAATTGCGCGGTGCGGCCGCCAGCAACAGATACAGGCTCGGCAAAATCGCCCAGCCCAACCAACGCCAAGCGTTGTATTGCTCGGACAACAGCAGCAAGCCGTAGCGCAGTTCCAGCGCCAGCACGCCGATCAATAGCCAGCAGCCGAGCACATGCGCAGTGCTCAAGGCCCGCGCCGGCAGCATCGGCGCCAAGCGCCGCAAGCTGAGGAAATGCACCGCGAACACCACAGCCCACGCCAGCCAGCCGACGTCTGCCGCCGGGTGATAACGCGAATGCCAAGCCATGAGCAAAACCAGCCCGGCGGCCGGCATCAACAAGGTGCACAGCAAACCCAGCGCCGGCCATTTCAAGCGCAGTGACAGCAGCGCCCACAATGCCACACTCAGTGCCGCGACCAGCAACAGCAGAGAGTCTTCAAGATTCACTGGCGCAAAGCCCAGCACTTCATTGACCCACGCGAACGTCCACCAACCGGCGCCCCACACCAGCAACACCTCGGACAAACGCTGCAAACTCAACACATCAAACGCCGACGCGTGATGACCCAGTTGCAGGCGCCAAGCGCCGATCATCGCGGCCAGGCTCAGCACCAACGGCGTCCAGAATCCGCCGTGCGCCAACGGCTTGTAACCTTCACTGGCCAACGGCCCAAGCCACTCGGAACCGGCGAGCAAAAACGCCGCGCCGCCGATCACCTGCAACAGCAGACCGAAAACAAAACTCACCCGCTGCTTGAGGTACAGGCTCAGCCAGATGATCAGCAAACCGCTGGCGGCCCACACCGCACTCGCGGTCTGCCACGGCAGGACAAACAGCACCGCCAGATTGATCAGCACCAGACCGGCCAGCAACACCACCGACAAGCCGCGCAGCAGACGCACATCGGCGCGCACCATCTCATCGCGAGCGGCCAGCAACATGCCGGCGATCAGGGCCAGTCCGATCAAGGAGGCACTGAGCAAACCCCTCCAGCCGGCGCTGAAAACCGCGGCCGAATCTACGCCCCCGCCTTGCAAGCGCAGCAGGAACAACGCGCCGCCCAGCAGTTGCACGGCAAACGCCGTGAACAGGAACGTGCGCGATTGCAGGCGCAGACCGACGAACAACGTCGCCAGACCGGCCAGCGCCCAACTGATCGCCGTGCCCTGGATGAAGAAGTACAGCGGCGCCAGCAGGTAAAGGCACGTCAGGCCCAGGCACGCCAGCACCGGCAGACCTTGGCGCTCCCAAGGCGAGGCCTGTTCCGGCGTGGCTTTGCGCAGTTGATAGAAGCTGAACAACAACGCGACGCCGAGCATCAGCGCACCTAACGGTGCCCCATCGAGCAGACTGCTCTCGCCGATGCGCAACTGACTGAGGAACGCCAGCGCCGACCCCAGTTGCAACAGCAAAGCAAAGGCCCGGGCGAAGGGGCGATGCTGACGCAAGCCGAGCCAGAAAATCCCCGCGCCCTCCACCGCCCACGCCGCAGACGTCCAACGTGCATCGAGCCCGAGCGGAATCGCCAGACTGGCAAAAATCACCCCCAGCGCCAGACAGGTTTCGCCCAGCAGCACGGCACGCCCGCCCATCAACACTTTGGCCAGGCCCATGTAGATCATGCCCAGTGCGAGGGCGCTGAATGCCGCCGCGAACTCCAGATGCTGCACCAGCGCAAACTGCAAACCAAAGCCGACAATCGGCGGGCCGAACAGCATCGTCCCATCGACGTAGTCACCCTTGCGCGCCGACCAGTGCAGCAGCGCCTCACGGTCGCCGTCTGCCGGAGCATCAGGCATGTCGAGTAGTTTTCGGCGGGCGAACAACAAGCCAATGGCCAGGTACATCAGGAAGAACAGAATCAGAAACGGCTCGGTGCTCCACAAAAGCTGCGGCGCATAAGAACGCAGCCCCCAGGCGAAACCGATGCCAAAGGTGCCAACGAAGCCAATCAGGTTGAGCAGGCGCCAGGCCTTGAACCAGGCGATGGCGAGGATGCCGGCGTTGAGCAGCGCGAAATAACTGAACAGCGCGACATGGTTGCCAGCGCCGGTCGAAGTCAGAATCGGTGCAGCGAAACCGCCGAGCGCGGCGACACACGCCAGCGCCAGGGCGTCCTGGGTAATCGCCAGAATCGCCGAGAACACCGTGACCGCCACCAGCAAGCCCAGCGCGGCCGACGGCTCCAGCAACGGATGCAGGCGCATCGCCGCAAACACTGTCAGGTACAACACCGCGATGCCGGTGCCTTGCAGCATCAACGCATAACTGCTGTTGCGGTGCCGCAGCCACCAGCCCAGCGCCAGCAAGCCCAGTGCCGCGGCAGCGACCCCGGCGTAACGCAGTTCGATCGGCACCACCATGCCTTCGGTGGCATAGCGCAGCAGAAACGCCAGGCCGAAGAACAACAGCACCACGCCAACGCGCAGCACGGTGTTGCCACCGAACAGCCAGTTGCGTGCCGCGCTGATGCCACGCTCGATCAAGTTCGGGCCACGGGGCTCGGCGGGTTGTTGAGGTTCGGTGGTCACGGCTTCGAGGCGCCAGACGTCGTCCGGCAGCGGTTGGCTGGTTTCCTCGGCAGCGGCGGAGATCGGTTCGAGTTCGGGCGGCAGTTCCCAAACCAGTTCGGACGCCGGCGCCTGTTCAACGATTTTTGCGGGTTCGACGACAGGTTCACTGGCCGGTGCCGCACTCGACGGCGGTGCGGCTTGCACGGGCGCGCCTTCGAGCAGAAACAGCCGCTGCTCGACCGCCTGCAAGGCGACCTTTGCCTGTTCAAGTTGACGCTGTTGTTCGGCGGCCTGTGTGCTGATCCGGGCGATGCGCAGCGTTTGCCCACTCGCAAGTCCCAGCAGAGCACCCAACAGCGCCGTGCTGAACGACTCGTCAAGCAGCCAGCCGAGCACCAGCCCGATCAACATGAACATCCATTGCATGGTCGATATCCCTAAGCGGCCCCGTAAAGGGGCAATCCCGGCAGTTGCTTCAGTCTAGGCACAATCTAACGGTGGGAGCGGGCTTGCTCGCGAAGGCGTCGTCAGTCGATATTAAAATTGACTGATGCACCGCTTTCGCGAGCAAGCCCGCTCCCACCGGGGTCTTGTGGTGACTGATACATCCGGTAACCGGCGCTCAGTATATCGATGCCGCCCAACAAACGTTGGGCCTTACGCACATTTGTTGCGCAAAGTTACTCCAGCGCTTTCCAGATATCCGTGGCGTACTCGCGAATCGTCCGGTCGGAGGAGAACCAGCCCATCTGCGCCGTGTTGAGCACCGCCGAACGCCACCATTTATTGCTGTCGTGCCAAAGCTCTTCAACGCGCTTCTGCGCCTCCCAGTAGGAGTCGAAGTCGGCGCAGACCAGGAACCGGTCGTAATCGACCAGCGAGTCGATCAGCCCTGTATAACGCGAGGTGTCGTCCGGCGAGAACACGCCGCTGCGGATCGCTTGCAGCACATCGTTGAGGCGATGGGACGCGGCGATGTCCGGCGCAGCGCTGAACTCGTGGTTCTGTTTACGCGCTTCGACCTGCTGGGCGCTGAGGCCGAAGATGAACATGTGCTCGGCGCCAATACGCTCGCACATCTCCACGTTGGCGCCGTCCAGCGTACCGATGGTCAGGGCACCGTTGAGGCCGAACTTCATGTTGCTGGTGCCTGAAGCCTCGAAACCGGCGGTGGATATCTGCTCGGACAAGTCCGCCGCCGGAATAATGCTCTCCGCCAGACTGACGTTGTAATTGGGCAGGAACACCACTTTCAGCAAGCCACGCACGGTCGGGTCGTTGTTCACCACCCGGGCGATGTCGTTGGTCAGTTTGATGATCAGCTTGGCCTGGTGATAACTGGCCGCCGCTTTACCGGCGAAAATTTTCACTCGCGGCACCCAGTCGATTTCAGGCTCGGCGCGGATCGCCTGATACAACGCCACGGTGTGCATCAGGTTAAGCAACTGGCGTTTGTATTCGTGGATCCGTTTGACCTGCACATCGAACATCGCCGCCGGGTTGACCGCGATCCCCAGCCGTTCGTGAATCAGATAAGCCAAGGCCTTTTTGCTGTGCAAACGCTGCTCGGCGAAGGCTTTGCGAAAGGCCGGTTTTTCTGCGAACGGTTCGAGGTCGAGCAGGCGTTCTTCCGGCTTGTCCAAAATATCCGGGCCAAGCGCATCGACCAGCATCGAGGTCAATTCGGCGTTGGCCTGGAACAGCCAGCGGCGGAAGGTGATGCCGTTGGTTTTGTTGTTGATCCGCTCCGGGTAGAGCTTGTGCAATTCGGCAAACACGGTTTTGCGCATCAGTTGCGTGTGCAGCCCTGACACGCCGTTGACGCTATGCGAACCGAGGAACGCGAGGTTGCCCATGCGCACCCGGCGGCCGTTGTCCTCTTCGATCAGCGACACCGCACGCAGTACGTCGAAGTCGTGAATACCCTTGGCCCGCAATGAATCGATGTGCTGGGCATTGATCAGGTAAATGATCTGCATGTGCCGCGGCAGCATGCGCTCCATCAAACCCACCGGCCAGGTTTCCAGCGCTTCGGGCAGCAAGGTGTGGTTGGTATACGACAGCGTGTCCACGGTGACCTGCCACGCCGCATCCCACGCCACGTCGTAGACGTCGACCAGTTGGCGCATCAGTTCGGCGACGGCAATTGACGGGTGGGTGTCGTTGAGCTGAATGGCGGCGTGATCACCCAGGGTCAACACCGAGGTGTGCATGTTGCGATGACGACGGAGCAAGTCCTGCAAAGATGCGGCGACGAAGAAATATTCCTGGCGCAGACGCAGTTCTTGCCCCGCTTCGGTGCTGTCCGCCGGGTAGAGCACGCGGGAGATGCTTTCGGCACGAGCCACCTCGGCCACGGCGCCCAAGTGGTCACCGGCGTTGAAACGTTCCAGGTGCAGATCTTCCATGGCCCGAGCCCGCCACAGGCGCAAGGTGTTGACGCTTGCCCCGCGCCAGCCGACGACCGGCGTGTCATAGGCAATCGCCCGAACGGTTTCGGCCGGCGACCAGACTTGCCGGGGCTTACCGCTGGCATCGGTGACGGTCTCAACGCTGCCACCAAAACCGATGGCGTAGACGACTTCCGGCCGCTCGAACTCCCACGGGTTACCGAAATCCAGCCAGTGTTCGGTCTGTTCCTGCTGCCAGCCGTCGACGATGGCCTGACGGAACAAGCCGTGTTCATAGCGAATACCGTAGCCATGGCCGGCGATGCCGAGGGTGGACATGCTTTCCATGAAGCACGCAGCCAATCGTCCGAGACCGCCATTGCCCAGCGCTGCGTCAGGCTCCAGCAGGCGAATGCGTTCCAGATCGACACCCAGTTCGGTCAGCGCCTCTCGGGCAACGTCGAGCAGACCGAGGTTGCTCAGGCTGTCGTAGAGCAAGCGGCCGATGAGGAATTCCAGCGAGAGGTAATACACCCGCTTCTGGCCTTTGCGGTAGATCTGCCGGGTGTGATCCATCCAGTGCTCGACCATGTGATCGCGCGCCGCCAGGGCAATGGCTTCGAACCAGTCATGGTCAAAGGCGTGATCGGGGTCTTTGCCCACCGCGTAGGTGAGTTTGGTCAGGACGGCGTCGCGGAATGCGGCCACCTCTGCTTCGCGAACTAATGGTTCTTGAGTCATCGATACGACCTCGGGCGAGCGGGGAATTGTCTGAGCCTAGACGGTCTGACCGACGGTAGCGGCTCTGGTTCGGCGGTATTTCCCGGGACTGTGAGATAGCCCGGCAATCGCTTGGCATCTCCCCCAATGAATGCAGGGGCCGTGCCGACTTGTCCGGTCAAATGGCGGCCTATAGAAAAAAACTGGCGAAAGGTTGTTCAAAAATTCACCCGTCCCGGTATGATCGCGCGCCCTGATGCATACGCCTGGTAACTCCCGATGATGAAGCCCAACCTGATTGCCGCCGCCGAGATCGATCGTCTCGATACGTGGGCCAAATACTCGGCCCCGATGTGCGGCTCTTGTGTCTCCAGCTGCTGCACGCTGCCGGTCGAGGTGAAGATCAAGGATCTGGTGCGCATCGGCGTGGTCGACGAGTTCGAGTTGGGCGATCCGCCGAAAAACATCGCCAAGCGCCTGCAAAAGGAAGGACTGGTCGAGCGCTTCAATCAGAAGTCGGGGATCTTCACCCTGCAGCGCATGAGCAACAACGATTGCTACTACCTGGATCGTAAGTCGCGCCTGTGCACCATTTATGACAAGCGCCCGGACACCTGCCGCAATCACCCCAGGATTGGGCCGCGACCGGGGTATTGCGCGTACAAGCCGAAGGAAGTGGTGCGCGAGCAGAATTTCCGCGCGATCGAGAAGTTTTGATCGTTACTGAGATTTTCGGCGGCTGATCGGCCGCCCTCGCGAGCTAGCCCGCTCCCACAGTAGATTCTCGGTGAACACAAATCTTGTGTACGCCATGGTTCCCTGTGGGAGCGGGCTTGCTCGCGAAGAGGCCGACAAAAACACCGAATCCCCCCCCAGACAAACAAAAACGCCCCCGGTCTCGCGACCGGGGGCGTTTTTTCAAGCGCGGGCTAAATTACGCCTTGGCTTTCTTGGCAGCGCGGGTACGCTCGCTTTCGTCCAGGATCTTCTTGCGAAGACGGATGGACTTAGGCGTGACTTCGCACAGCTCGTCTTCCTGGATGTATTCCAGAGCCTGTTCCAGGGTGAAGCGAACAGGTGGGACCAGAGCGATGGTTTCGTCTTTACCCGAAGCACGCATGTTGTCGAGCTTCTTGCCTTTGGTTGGGTTCACACCCAGGTCGTTGTCACGGCTGTTCTGACCAACGATCTGACCGTTGTAGATCTCCTGGCCGTGTTCTACGAACAGCTTGCCGCGAGCCTGCAGGGTTTCCAGCGAGTAGGTCAGTGCCTTACCGGTTTCAACCGACACCAGAACGCCGTTCTGACGGCCGGACATGTGGCCCGACTTGACGGTGTCGTAGCGGTCGAAGATCGAGGTCAGGATGCCAGCACCGTTGGTCAGGGTCAGGAACTGGTTACGGAAACCGATCAGACCGCGAGCAGGGATGTTGTATTCCAGACGAACACGGCCTTTACCATCCGGCACCATGTTGGTCAGGTCGCCTTTACGCAGACCCATCTCTTCCATGACCTTGCCCTGCGAATCTTCAGGGATGTCGATGGTCACGTTTTCGAACGGTTCTTGTTTCACGCCGTTCACTTCACGAATGATCACTTCCGGACGGCCCAGAGCCATTTCGAAGCCTTCGCGACGCATGGTTTCGATCAGTACCGAGAGGTGCAGCTCACCACGACCGGAAACCTTGAACTTGTCAGCGGTGTCGCCTTCTTCAACGCGCAGTGCAACGTTGTACAGCAGCTCTTTGTCCAGACGCTCCTTGATGTTACGGGAGGTCACGAACTTGCCTTCTTTACCGCAGAATGGCGAGTCGTTTACCTGGAACGTCATGGAAACGGTTGGCTCGTCAACGGTCAGCGGCTTCATCGCTTCAACAGTCAGCGGGTCGCACAGTGTGTCAGAGATGAACAGCTCGTCGAAGCCGCTGATGCAGACGATGTCGCCGGCCGCTGCTTCTTCAACGTCAATGCGGTGCAGACCGTGGTGACCCATCAGCTTCAGGATACGGCCTTTGCGTTCTTTGCCGTCGGCGTCGATAGCGACAACCGGGGTGTTCGGCTTGACGCGACCACGAGCGATACGGCCAACACCGATAACACCCAGGAAGCTGTTGTAGTCCAGAGCGGAGATCTGCATCTGGAACGGACCGTCACGGTCAACGGCCGGAGGCGGAACGTGGTCGACGACCGCTTGGTACAGCGGGGTCATGTCTTCAGCCATGGCGGTGTGATCCAGACCGGCGATGCCGTTCAGGGCCGAGGCGTAAACAACCTGGAAGTCCAGTTGTTCTTCGGTCGCACCGAGGTTGTCGAACAGGTCGAAGATCTGGTCCAGAACCCAGTCCGGACGCGCGCCTGGACGGTCAACCTTGTTGATGACCACGATTGGAC
>NZ_JBIUWN010000021.1:0-2934 GCF_044743485.1 Pseudomonas sp. NPDC087614
CGCAACAGTACAGAGCCAAAGCTCGCGAGTTTACAGGTCAAGGGCGCTTGAAACGTTCCGCTAAGTGGTAGGTATAAAGAGGCGGGATATTTATTTCCGGCGCTTGACCTGTAAACTCGCGAGCTTTGGCTCTGTGCTGTTGCGGCGCAGAGTATCGCACAAGTAGGCGCATTGTTCGCCTGCTGTTTATCGACAGGCACAAATTCCCTCAATGAATCTGCTCAAATCGTTGGCCGCCGTCAGCTCTATCACGATGCTTTCGCGGGTTCTCGGGTTCGTCCGTGACACGCTCATCGCCCGTATATTCGGGGCCGGGATGGCGACGGACGCCTTCTTTATTGCCTTCAAGCTGCCTAATCTGCTTCGGCGAATCTTCGCGGAGGGTGCGTTCTCTCAGGCTTTTGTGCCGATTCTGGCCGAATACAAAAGCCAGAAAGGCGAGGAGGCGACGCGCACCTTTATTGCTTACGTGTCGGGGTTGCTGACCTTGGTGCTGGCGCTGGTAACGGCGCTGGGCATGATCGCCGCGCCGTGGGTGATCTGGGCGACAGCTCCCGGTTTTACCGACACGCCGGAAAAATTCCAGCTGACCTCAGACCTTTTGCGGGTGACCTTTCCTTACATATTGCTGATCTCCCTGTCCTCGCTGGCCGGTGCGATCCTCAATACCTGGAACCGTTTCTCGGTGCCGGCATTCGTACCGACCCTGCTCAACGTCAGCATGATCGTGTTTGCGCTGTTCCTGACGCCATACTTCGATCCGCCAGTCATGGCCTTGGGCTGGGCGGTGCTGGTGGGCGGTCTGGCGCAGTTGCTTTATCAACTGCCGCACCTGAAGAAGATCGGCATGTTGGTCCTGCCGCGCCTGAATCTGCGCGATACCGGCGTCTGGCGAGTGATGAAGCAGATGCTGCCGGCGATCCTGGGGGTGTCGGTCAGTCAGATTTCGCTGATCATCAACACCATCTTCGCCTCGTTTCTGGTCGCAGGTTCGGTGTCGTGGATGTATTACGCTGACCGTTTGATGGAGTTGCCGTCCGGCGTGCTGGGTGTGGCGCTGGGTACCATCCTGCTGCCGACCTTGGCCAAAACCTACGCCAGCAAGGATCGCCACGAATATTCGCGGATTCTCGACTGGGGGCTTCGTCTGTGCTTTGTGCTGGTGCTGCCGTGCTCGCTGGCGCTGGGGATTCTCGCCGAGCCGTTGACCGTTTCGTTGTTCCAGTACGGCCAGTTCAGTGGCTTTGATGCTGAAATGACCCAGCGCGCGTTGATTGCCTATTCGGTGGGCCTGCTCGGGATCATCGTGATCAAAGTACTGGCCCCGGGTTTTTATGCGCAACAGAACATTCGCACTCCGGTGAAAATCGCAATTTTCACGCTGATCGTCACGCAACTGTTCAACCTTGTTTTGATTGGTCCGTTGGCTCACGCCGGCCTGGCGTTGGCGATCAGTGCCGGCGCCTGCCTGAATGCCGGGTTGCTGTTCTATCAACTGCGCAAACAGCAGATGTACCAGCCGCAGCCAGGCTGGGCCAGGTTCGGCTTCAAACTGGTGGTGGCGGTGGCGGTGATGTCGGCGGTGTTGTTGATTGGCATGCATTTCATGCCAGCCTGGGATCAGGGGCACATGCTTGAACGCTTCCTGCGTCTGGGGGCCTTGGTGGCAGCCGGCGTAGTTGCGTATTTTGGTATGTTGCTGCTGCTCGGTTTTCGTCTGCGCGACTTCAATCGCAAAGCCTTGAGCTGAGGTTTTACCCTTTATGAGCGGGCACGGGCCGGCAGTTTTGTCGGCTCGATCACTTTGCGTTACGGTGTTGCCTGTCGTCGGCCGTCGGGTGTGGTTATAATCGACCACTTTATGAGCAAGAAGCGCGTTATGCAGCTGGTTCGAGGCCTCCACAACTTGCGCCCCCAGCATCGGGGCTGCGTCGCCACTATTGGCAACTTTGACGGTGTTCACCGTGGTCACCAGGCTATCCTGGCCCGACTGCGTGAGCGTGCGCTCGAGTTGGGCGTACCCAGCTGCGTGGTGATTTTCGAGCCGCAGCCACGGGAATTTTTTGCGCCCGAGACCGCACCGGCGCGTCTGGCACGGCTACGCGACAAGCTGCAACTGCTGGCGGCCGAAGGTGTTGACCGGGTGTTATGCCTGGCCTTCAACCAGCGTCTGAGCAAGCTCAGCGCCAGTGAGTTCGTCGACACCATTCTGGTAGACGGCCTCGGCGTACAGCATCTGGAGGTCGGTGATGACTTCCGCTTCGGCTGCGACCGCCTCGGTGATTTCGATTTCCTGTTGCAGGCCGGGCAGGTCCACGGTTTTAGCGTCGAAGCTGCACAAACCGTCGAGCTGGACGGCATTCGCGTCAGCAGCACTCAGGTGCGCAACGCATTGGCCGCCGCCGATTTTGCCCTGGCCGAACGCTTGCTCGGCCGCCCTTACCGCATCGTCGGTCGCGTGCTGCATGGCCAGAAACTGGCCCGGCAACTGGGGACGCCCACTGCCAATATTCAACTCAAGCGTCGTCGCGTGCCGTTTACCGGGGTGTATCTGGTGGATGTGGATATCGACGGCAAGACCTGGCCCGGCGTCGCCAATATCGGCGTGCGGCCCACGGTGCAAGGTGATGGCAAGGCCCACCTTGAAGTCCATCTTTTAGATTTTGCCGGCGATCTGTATGACCGGCGTTTGACGGTGGTTTTCCACCAAAAGCTGCGTGAAGAGCAGCGATTTGCCTCCCTGGAGGCGCTGAAAACGGCGATCAATGCGGATGTCGCCACCGCCCGTGCACTAGCCGCACCTAGCGCCCATCGCTAATGAAGAGCCTTAAATGACCGACTATAAAGCCACGCTAAACCTTCATGAAATATAATTCCCAATGAAGGCCGGCATGAAACAGAGCGAAGAGATGTTATTTCTTATGTGGTATATTT
>NZ_JBIUWN010000021.1:2944-70226 GCF_044743485.1 Pseudomonas sp. NPDC087614
CTGCCACAGCTCGAACCGCAGATCCTGCAGCGCTGGGACAGTATTGGCCTGTACGGAAAGTTGCGCGAGATTGGCAAGGATCGTCCGAAGTTCGTTCTGCACGACGGCCCTCCGTATGCCAACGGCACGATCCACATCGGTCACGCACTGAACAAGATTCTCAAGGACATGATCATCCGCTCGAAAACCCTGTCGGGTTTCGACGCGCCGTACGTTCCGGGCTGGGACTGCCACGGCCTGCCGATCGAGCACAAGGTTGAAGTGACCCACGGCAAGAACCTGGGCGCGGACAAGACCCGCGAGCTGTGCCGTGCCTACGCCACCGAGCAGATCGAAGGGCAGAAGTCCGAGTTCATCCGCCTCGGCGTGCTGGGCGACTTCGCCAACCCGTACAAAACCATGGATTTCAAGAACGAGGCCGGTGAAATTCGTGCCCTCGCCGAAATCGTCAAGGGCGGTTTCGTGTTCAAGGGTCTCAAGCCTGTGAACTGGTGCTTCGATTGCGGCTCGGCCCTGGCTGAAGCCGAAGTCGAGTACGAAAACAAGAAGTCCTCGACCATCGACGTTGCCTTCCCGATCGCTGACGAAGCCAAACTGGCTGCCGCGTTTGGTTTGCCGTCGCTGAGCAAACCAGCCTCCATCGTGATCTGGACCACCACCCCGTGGACCATCCCGGCCAACCAGGCGCTGAACGTTCACCCGGAATTCAACTACGCCCTGGTCGATGTCGGCGACAAGCTGCTGGTGCTGGCTGAAGAGCTGGTTGAAGCCTGCCTGGCTCGCTACGGCGTTGAAGGTTCGGTCATCGCCACCACTACCGGCAAAGAGCTGGAGCTGATCAACTTCCGTCACCCGTTCTACGACCGTCTGTCGCCGGTATATCTGGCCGACTACGTCGAACTGGGCGCTGGCACCGGCGTGGTTCACTCCGCTCCGGCCTACGGCGTGGACGACTTCGTGACCTGCAAGAAGTACGGCATGGTCAACGACGACATCCTCAATCCCGTGCAGAGCAACGGTGTGTACGTGCCGTCGCTGGAACTCTTCGGCGGCCAGTTCATCTGGAAGGCCAACCCGGCCATCGTCGAGAAGCTGACCGAAGTCGGTGCGCTGATGCACACCACCGTCATCGAGCACAGCTACATGCACTGCTGGCGCCACAAGACTCCATTGATCTACCGCGCCACCGCGCAGTGGTTCATCGGCATGGACAAAGAGCCGGTCAGCGGCGACACCCTGCGTGTACGCTCGCTCAAAGCCATCGAAGACACCCAGTTCGTCCCGGCCTGGGGCCAGGCGCGTCTGCACTCGATGATCGCCAACCGTCCGGACTGGTGCATCTCCCGTCAGCGCAACTGGGGCGTGCCGATCCCGTTCTTCCTGAACAAGGAAAGCGGCGAGCTGCACCCACGCACCGTTGAACTGATGGAAGAAGTCGCCAAGCGCGTTGAAGTCGAAGGCATCGAAGCCTGGTTCAAGATGGACGCTGCCGAACTGCTTGGCGACGATGCGCCGCTGTACGACAAGATCAGCGACACCCTCGACGTCTGGTTCGATTCGGGTACCACTCACTGGCACGTTCTGCGCGGTTCGCACCCGATGGGGCACGAGACCGGCCCGCGTGCCGACCTGTACCTGGAAGGTTCCGATCAGCACCGTGGCTGGTTCCACTCGTCGCTGCTGACCGGTTGTGCCATCGATAACCACGCGCCGTATCGCGAGCTGCTGACCCACGGCTTCACCGTCGACGAGTCCGGCCGCAAAATGTCCAAGTCTTTGGGCAACGTGATCGCACCGCAGAAAGTCAACGACACCCTGGGCGCCGACATCATGCGTCTGTGGGTCGCTTCGACCGACTACTCCGGCGAGATGGCCGTGTCCGAGCAGATCCTGCAGCGCAGCGCGGACGCCTACCGGCGTATCCGTAACACCGCGCGCTTCCTGCTCTCGAACCTGACCGGTTTCAACCCGGCCACCGACCTGCTGCCGGCCGAAGAGATGCTGGCACTGGATCGCTGGGCGGTGGATCGCACGCTGCTGCTGCAACGCGAGTTGCAAGAGCACTACGGTGAGTACCGTTTCTGGAACGTCTACTCCAAGATCCACAACTTCTGCGTGCAGGAGCTGGGTGGTTTCTACCTCGACATCATCAAGGATCGTCAGTACACCACTGGCGCCAACAGCAAGGCCCGCCGTTCGGCGCAAACCGCGTTGTTCCACATCTCCGAAGCGCTGGTGCGCTGGATCGCACCGATCCTGGCGTTCACCGCCGACGAGCTGTGGCAATACCTGCCGGGCGAGCGTAACGAATCGGTCATGCTCAACACCTGGTACGAAGGTCTGACCGAGCTGCCGGAAGGCTTCGAGCTGGGTCGCGAGTACTGGGATCGCATCATGCAAGTGAAGGTCGCGGTCAACAAAGAAATGGAAATCCAGCGCGCGGCGAAAGCCGTCGGTGGCAACCTGCAAGCCGAAGTGACGCTGTTCGCCGAAGACGCCTTGAGCGCCGATCTGGCCAAGCTGAGCAACGAACTGCGCTTTGTCCTGATCACTTCGACCGCCAGCGTTGCACCGTTTGTCCAGGCTCCGGCCGACGCGGTAGCGACCGAAGTCAGCGGCCTGAAGCTGAAGATCGTCAAATCGGCCTTCGCCAAGTGCGCCCGTTGCTGGCACTGCCGCGAAGACGTTGGCGTAAACCCGGAGCATCCGGAAATCTGCGGTCGCTGCGTTGATAACATCAGCGGCGCCGGCGAGGTTCGTCACTATGCCTAATGCCGTTGGCCGTTTCGGACGGTTGAGCTGGCTCTGGTTGAGTTTGCTGGTTCTGGTCATTGACCAGGCCAGCAAGTTCTACTTCGAAAACAAGCTCGAAATGTTCCAGCAGATCGTGATCATTCCCGATTACTTCAGCTGGACCCTGGCTTACAACACCGGTGCTGCGTTCAGCTTTCTCGCTGACGGTTCCGGCTGGCAGCGCTGGCTGTTCGCCCTGATCGCGATCGTGGTCAGCGCGGTGCTGGTGGTCTGGCTCAAGCGACTGGGGCGCAACGAAACCTGGTTGGCCATCGCTTTGGCGCTGGTGCTGGGTGGTGCGTTGGGCAATCTGTATGACCGCATTGCCCTGGGCCATGTGATCGACTTCATTCTGGTGCACTGGCAGAACCGCTGGTACTTCCCGGCGTTCAACTTCGCCGACAGCGCCATCTCCGTTGGCGCGGTGATGCTGGCACTGGACATGTTCAAAACCAAGAAAACCGGAGAAACCGTTCATGACTGAACAGGTATTGGCTGAGCAACGCATCGGCCAGAACACGGAAGTCACCTTGCACTTTGCATTGCGCCTGGAGAACGGCGACACGGTCGATAGCACCTTCGATAAGGCCCCGGCGACTTTCAAGGTCGGCGACGGCAACCTGCTGCCGGGTTTCGAGGCTGCTTTGTTTGGCTTCAAGGCCGGCGACAAGCGTACGCTGAGCGTCGAGCCGGAAAACGCTTTCGGTCAACCGAATCCGCAGAATGTGCAGATCATCCCACGTTCGCAGTTTGCTGATATGGAGCTGTCGCCGGGTTTGCTGGTGATCTTCAACGATGCGGCCAATACTGAGCTGCCGGGTGTGGTGAAAGAGTTCGACGATGCGCAAGTGACCATCGACTTCAATCACCCGCTGGCGGGCAAGACGCTGGCCTTTGACGTGGAAATCATCAGCGTCAAGGCGTTGTAAAAATGTGGGCGCGGGCTTGCTCGCCAAAGCGGTGTGTCAGACAACTTATAGGTTGAATGTCAGTCAGCATTCGCGAGCAAGCCCGCTCCCACAGTCGTTATTCACTGTTTTTTTCGCGCGCAAGACACGAGGCACAGCATGCAAATCAAACTCGCCAACCCCCGTGGCTTCTGCGCCGGCGTGGACCGGGCGATAGAAATCGTCAACCGCGCCCTGGAGGTCTTCGGGCCGCCGATCTACGTGCGTCATGAAGTAGTGCACAACAAATTCGTCGTTGAGGATTTGCGCAGCCGTGGCGCCATTTTCGTCGAAGAACTGGATCAGGTTCCGGACGATGTCATCGTGATCTTCAGTGCCCACGGTGTTTCGCAAGCCGTGCGTACCGAAGCCGCTGGCCGTGGCCTGAAAGTATTCGACGCCACCTGTCCATTGGTCACCAAGGTGCATATCGAAGTCGCCAAATACAGCCGCGACGGTCGCGAATGCATCCTCATCGGCCACGCCGGTCACCCGGAAGTTGAAGGCACCATGGGCCAGTACGATGCCAGCAATGGCGGTGCAATCTACCTCGTCGAAGACGAGAAAGACGTGGCCGAGTTGCAGGTACATGACCCGGAAAAACTGGCGTTCGTCACACAGACCACGCTGTCGATGGACGATACCAGCCGCGTTATCGATGCTTTGCGCACGCGTTTCCCTGCCATCGGTGGCCCGCGCAAGGACGACATCTGCTATGCCACGCAAAACCGACAAGACGCGGTCAAGCAACTGGCCGACGAATGCGACGTGGTCCTGGTGGTCGGCAGCCCGAACAGCTCCAACTCCAACCGCCTGCGTGAACTGGCCGAACGCATGTCCACTCCGGCCTACCTGATCGACGGTGCCGAAGACCTGCAAAAGAGCTGGTTCGATGGCGTCGAGCGCATTGGCATCACCGCCGGTGCTTCCGCACCTGAAGTGCTGGTGCGTGGCGTGATCCAACAGTTGCAGGCCTGGGGCGCTACCGGTGCCGATGAGCTGGCGGGCCGCGAAGAGAACATCACGTTCTCGATGCCTAAAGAGCTGCGCGTACGTTCGATTTAAGCGTATTTGTTTTCTGACACAACGCCTGTTCAGCGTTTTTGCTGCTCAGGCGCACTCGACCGGTCGCCGCCAGCACCACCTGGCGCTGGCTGATCGGCTCGCGAGTCGAGCAAATGTGTAATGTCCCGGCCTGAAAGGCTCGACCGGGCATCAGCGGTTGCCCCAGGCTGCTGAAGCGCACATAACGGCTCACCAACCAGTTGCCGACAATCGGCACCTTCGCGTCACTCGCACGCTCCACCAGCAGCGGATTGCTGCTGTCCTCCGGCCCCTTGCCGCTGATATCCAGAATGATCCGCCAGCCCTGACTCCAGTCGCCATTGATGCCATGGATTACCACGCTTTGATTGCGCGTGATCGCCATTGTGCGGGCATTGCGGATGCCGTCGAGCAGCGACTGTGCGGCCTGATCACGATGGTTCGACTCCCTGAACGTGGCAAACGTCGGACTGACCAGCAGCAGAACAATTGCGCCAATCGCCAGTCCCATAAGCAGTTCAATCAGGCTGAAGCCTCGTTGCGGCATGAAAATTCCCTCCATGGCGTGTGATGTGCGGCGCGATCCGTGCGCCGCACAGGGCAAATCAACCGACACAGGTCGGTTGAATGTTCTAGCGTGTAGAAGCAGGTATAGCTGACGGCAACGGAGGGCAACGATGGATCTTCGTACAAAAGGTTTCACGCTGATCGAGTTGCTGGTTGCGGTCGCGATATTCGTAACCCTGATCACTTTGGCGGTGCCTGCGTTTACCCGTTCGATACAGGGCAGCAGGGCCGATACCGAAATGGGCGACCTGCAACGAGCGATCAATTTCGCACGACTGGAAGCGATTGATCGGGGCGTGACGACGCGGCTGCGGCCGACGGCCGGGGGCAATGCCTGGACCGGCGAACTGTCGGTCTACGACAGTACTGGCACTTCGGCCAATGTGTTGCGGGTTGTTCCAGCCATGAGCAGCGGCGCAACTCTGGCGCTAACCTCTGGGGTGACCGCACTGGACTTCAACAATCTCGGCGGTCTGGCCGCGCCATCGACGGCGGTGGTCTTCAGTTACACCTTGGGAACGCAAAGCAGGACGCTGAATGTGTGTTTGAACGGACGAATTCAATTGGGTGGAAGTTGCGGATGAGGGCAGGGAGTAAAAACGCACAGGAAGGCATGACGCTGATCGAAGTGCTGGTCGCGTTGTTGATTCTTACGGTCGGGCTGTTGGGGGCGGCGGCCGTGCAACTCAATGCCCTGAAGTACACCGACAGCTCGCGCATGACCAGTCAGGCCAGTTTCATTGCCTACGACATGATGGACCGTATCCGCGCCAATTCCGGCGCCGACTACACCGTCACGCCACCGACGTCGGGCAACCTTAGCGTCGCCCGCGATCAGGATCTCTACGATTTCACCACCAACATCGTCGGTTTCGGCGGGCCGACGGCGACCGGCAGCATCACGCTCAACCAGCGGGTTTACACCATCACCATCACCTGGAGTGACGCGCGGGCAGCCAACACGGCCAGCGCTCAACGCAGTTTCGTGCTGACCAGTCGCGCTGCGGTCGATCCGGTGGCCACGCCATGAAGCGTCACAACCGCGGTTTTGGCCTGATCGAGATGCTGGTCGCCCTGGCACTGGGGCTGATTGTGGTGTTGGGCGTGGTTCAGACTTTCATCGCCGCGAAGAATACCTACGTCAGCCAGAACAGTGCCGCTGCCATGCAGGAAGATGCGCGTTTCGTGTTGAGCAAAATGATTCAGGAAATCCGTATGGTCGGGATGTTTGGCTGCCTTGGCACGATCACCGACGCCAGCACGTCAGGGGATTTCAGTGCGGCGCAGATCACGCCGATCAGTTGGGACAACGCGAACCTGAAACTGACGCTGGTCACGGCCGACATCGGCGGCAGCGGCGGCACACCGACCTGGACAGTGCTCTCCGATTGCCGCAACAGCGCAACGGCTTACACCGGTTTGCGAAGCCCGGCGACCGGGCAGATCGCTTTCCCGATTCGCCGTCTGCTCTACAGTTTCAGCAACAATCAGATTCTGATGGGCACCGGCAGCGGCACACCTGCTCAGCAAGTGTTGGTGAATAACGTCAGCGCTTTCAACGTGACTTTCGGTCTGGCCAGTTCAGCCACCGATGTGGCGGCTTCGACTTACAGTACCAACCCCGGTGATCCAGCGCGGATCCGCAGCGTGCGCTTGAGCCTGACCCTCAACGACCCGAGCAAACGGGTGGCCGATCAAACCTTCAACGTGGTTGCGGCTGTCCGCAACCGCTTGCAGTGAGGGCTGCTCCTGTGAGGATTTCTTTCCATCAACGTCAGGCGCAACGCGGCATGGTGCTGCTGGTCAGCCTGGTGTTTCTGTTGTTGCTGACGATGATCGGCCTTTCGTCGATGCAAAGCGCCACCCTTCAGGAAAAAATGGCGGGCAGTGTGAGCCTGCGCAATCAATCGTTCCAGACCGCTGAAGCCGCGTTGCGGGTGGGTGAGAGTGCGGTGCAACTCGATACCTATACGCTGGCAGTGTGCAGCGGCACGACACAATGTGCGCCGCCGGCAGAGTCATCGGTGGTCAGTGCGGCCGGGTTCAATTCGACATCGGGCGTGACCTGGATCACCGCCGGTAACGGCTTCTATGGCGTGCAGAACATCGGCACGACGCTGACCGCCGTCAACGTGCCGAGCAACACCTCGGCAACGCTTTATCGGGTGACCGCGGTCGGCATTGCCGGCACTTCGCGCAGTGTGGTGGAGAGTGTCTATGCGAAGTATTAAGCGCTGCGCATCGCTGCTGTTCGGCATGCTGCTGGGTTTCTATTTGGCAACACCGGTCTATGCGTTCACACCATCCGACTCGCCGCTGTTGAGCGCTGCAGCGGTAGCGCCGAATGTGATGCTGCTTATCGACGACTCGGGAAGCATGAACAGCATCATTTATGCGCCGGGATTCGATCCTGCCGTTGACCGCACACCGGCACGACAGTGCAACGGCTTTTTCGGGTTGTGCTTCAGTTCGACGGAGATCAGCGGTAACACGGTATTTTTGTCGAGCCTTTCGACATCCGGTTGCTTCGGCGGAGCGTATGCGTTTTACAACAACAGTCTGACGCCGCTTTGCCTGAAATTGCCGGATCCGGTGGGTGGTGGCAACACGCGATACTCAGCGGACTACATTTCCTACGTGGTCGGTCTGGCCAACGGCAGTAACCGTGACTTCACCACCGGAGCGATTCCCAACGACTACCGGATCAACGTCGCGCGCAACGTATCGACAGCTCTGGTGACCAGCAATCGCACATTGCGCATTGGCCTGTCGACGTTCAATCCGGTCACCAGCAACAATTCAGGTAATGGCGGTTACATCGCCCGTACCATCAGTGATCTGTCACCGGTGACCGGCAGCGTTACCCAGGCCCAGGCCGACAGCAACTACAACGCTCTGATCTCCTCGATCAACGGACTGAGCGCTGTGGCGAACACGCCGCTGGCGGAAACCTATTACGAAGTCACCCGCTACATGCGCGGTATGACGCCGTACTACAACAATTCGCCGAGCACCTACACCAGCCCGATCCACTATCGCTGCCAGAAAAATTACGGTGTGGTGATCACTGACGGGTTGCCGACATTCGACCGTACCTTCCCGACCAACGATCCGTTAGGCGGCAGCCGTTTACCGAACTGGGATGGCGTCAACAATGACGGCAATAACCTCAATGGCGACGATGAGGGCGACACACTCTATCTGGATGACATCGCCAAATTCGCTTTTGACATCGACATGCGTTCAACCGGTACGGACGCGGCGGGCAAGAGCTGGAATGCAGTGGATTTTCCCAAACAGAACATGAACACCTACACCGTGGGGTTCACCGCTGACAACGAGATGCTCTCCGATGCGGCCAGTTACGGACAGGGCAAGTACTATCAAGCGACCGACAGCACTGGGCTGAACGCGGCATTGTCGTCGGCGCTCAGCGATATTACGTCCAAGGCCGGCTCCGGCGGCAGCGGTGTCACCAGCGGCACTACACTCGCCAGCGGCACCAGCTATTTCCAGACCAGCTACGACCCCAAGGACTGGCGCGGCACGATCAAGTCCTTTGGCTTCACAGCGGCCGGGGCGGTGAACACGTCGGCGACACTCTGGACCACTGACACGACCATCGTGCCGGGGGCTACGGCGCCGATCTACCAATCCTGGAACACATCCAGCAATGCCGCTGTAACGCTGTCCTACGGTAACTTTTCCGCCACACAACAGACGACACTCAGTCAGGGCCTGCCCACCGGCATGACGGGTAACGATCTGGTGGAATGGAGCAAAGGGACCAACAAGGCCGGGTTCAAGGTTCGCAGTGTGTTGTTGGGCGACATCATCAACTCGCCACTGGTGCTGGCGTCGCCAACAGATAAAACCGCCTCAGACCTGTCCGGCGACACCACTTACAGCGCCTACCTGACCACCAAAGCGGCGAACATGAACGCCAGCCTTGTGGTGAATGCCAACGACGGTTTCGTCAACGTCATCAACTCGGCCAACGGCACTCGGCGCTACGCCTACATGCCGTCCAGTGTGTTGCCGTCGCTGCGCTTTATTGCCGATCCGACGTACATCAACGGTGTCAGCCACAAGTTTCTGGTCGACGGTCAGGTCGGCGTGTATGACGCCCAACTCAACAGCGCCTGGAAAACCCTGGCCATCGGTGGCACCGGTGCCGCTGGCAAGACGTTCTATGCGCTGCAACTGTTTGACGCGTCTGCGGGCAACGTTTTACGCGCTCTGTGGGAAGTCAGCGCACCGGCCACCGCCAGCACCGCCAACGCTTTTAATGATCTGGGTTACGCCTATGCCCGACCGGAAGTGGCACGCTTGGCCGATGGGCGCTGGGCGGCGTTCATTGCCAACGGTTATGGCAGCAACTCCGGGGTGGCCGCCTTGTATGTACTGGATGTGCGTGATGGATCGTTGATCAGGAAAATCGTGATCGACAGTACAGAAACCACTAACGGTCTGTCCTCGGTGAAACTCAAGGTCAACTCGTCCAATGTGGTGCAGGCTGCCTATGGCGGCGACTTGAAAGGGCGATTGTGGAAGTTCGATTTGAGCGCGACGTCGACCAGCAGTTGGGGTGTAGCATTTTCCGGCAAACCGTTGTTCACCACGGCAGGTGGATCGACTCAGCCGATTACCGCGCAACCGTTGCTGGCAGACAACGCGCTGGGCGGCAAACAGATTTTCGTCGGTACCGGTAAATTCAACGAAACGGCAGATAAGACCAACAAGGATTTGCAGGCGTTCTACTCGGTGTGGGATGCCGATGGTGGCTCGGGGCAACTCACTGTCAGTAGTTTGCGGGCGCAGGCCGTCACGGGCGTATTCTCCGGTAGTTCCGGGCAATTCATTACCACCACCCAGAACGACACGACTTATCCGGGGGAGAAAGGCTGGTATCTGCCATTGGTGTATAACAACGCGCTGACCGGTGAGCGGGTGATCAATCAGGCCAGCCTGGTGCTCGGTCGGATCATCTTCACCACGGCGAGCGTCGATACCTCCGATCCCTGTGCCAGTTTCGGCACTGGCAAACTGGTCGAACTCGATGCGTTCAGCGGTAAGATGCTTAACTACGCGGTGCTCGATACCAACGCCGATGGTGTGGTCGACAGCAACGACACGATTTCCAGTGGCGTTGTGTTTACCGGCGGTATCCCGACCCTGAATGCCATCGTCAACGGTGCAACGCGCAAGATCGTGAGTGACTCCAGTGGTGGCGTGACTACCCTGGTGGAAAAATCCGGCGGCGGCAGCCGTCGTATCATGTGGCGACAAATACAGTAAGTGAGAGTTTGAGGCATGCGCAGATTCAACCGAGGTTTTACCCTGATCGAAATCATGATCGTGATTGCGATCATCGGGATCGTCATCACCATCGGCTATCCAAGCCTCACCGAGTACGTTAAAAAGGGCCGCCGTGCCGAGGTGGTATCGCTGTTGTCGGAGCAGGCGCAGACCCTCGAGCGTTTCTACACCAAGAACAATGTCTACACCGGCATTACCGGGCTCAGCACAGGCAACGATTTCTACACCGTCACGCCGACCATTGCTGACCAGACCTTCCTGCTGACCGCCACCCGTAAAACGGGCACGGCCATGGCCACCGACAAGTGCGGGGACTTCACCCTCACCAACACCGGTGTCAGAAGCATGAACAACGCGACTACCGGGCTGACCACCAAGGATTGCTGGGGCCGCTGAAGCGCTTTTCTCAGGGCGCTTTTTGCGCCCACTGTCTTTTTTACGGTTGGATCAAACATGACCAGGCAACAGCAAGTGGTGATTGTTGGTGGCGGGGTAATTGGCCTGCTCACCGCCTACAATCTCGCCTCCGAAGTGCGCAGCGTGGTGCTGCTGGATCGCTCGAACGTCGGCCAGGAATCGTCCTGGGCTGGCGGCGGCATTGTTTCTCCGCTGTATCCGTGGCGCTACAGCCCGGCCGTTACTGCGCTGGCGCATTGGTCGCAGGATTTTTATCCACAGCTCGGCGAGCGCTTGTTCGCCGATACCGGGGTTGATCCCCAGGTGCATACTACGGGCTTGTACTGGCTGGATCTCGATGACGAGGCCGAAGCGCTGGCGTGGGCCAAACGGGAAAACCGTCCGCTGCAGGCTGTGGATATCTCGGCTGCCCACCAAGCGGTGCCGGTGCTCGGTGAAGGTTTCTCACGGGCGATCTACATGGCTGATGTAGCCAATGTCAGGAACCCACGGCTGGTCAAGTCGCTGAAAGCGGCGCTGCTGGCGCTGCCAAACGTGACCATTCACGAACAATGTGAAGTCAGCGGATTTGTTCGTGAGGGTGAGCGCGTCGTGGGTGTCGAGACATCCAATGGGCTGATCGCGGGCGATCAAGTGGTTCTGACGGCGGGCGCATGGAGCGGTGACTTGCTCAAGACGCTGGACCTGACATTGCCGGTCGAGCCGGTCAAAGGCCAGATGATTCTATACAAGTGCGCAGCGGATTTTCTGCCAAGCATGGTGCTGGCCAAAGGGCGCTATGCTATTCCGCGCCGTGACGGGCATATCCTGATCGGCAGTACGCTGGAGCACGAGGGCTACGACAAGACACCGACCGACGTGGCGCTCGAAAGCCTCAAGGCTTCTGCGGTTGAGTTGTTGCCGGCGCTGGCAGATGCCGAAGTGGTCGGGCATTGGGCGGGGTTGCGTCCGGGGTCGCCGGAAGGTATTCCCTATATTGGCCGGGTGCCGGGGTTTGATCGGTTGTGGCTCAACTGCGGTCATTACCGCAACGGACTGGTGCTGGCACCGGCGTCGTGCCAGTTGTTTGCCGATGTGATGCTGGGACGGACGCCGATTATTGATCCGGCGCCGTATGCACCTGAAGGCCGTATCTAGTCAGGTATTCGTTGGCGTTTGCGTTACCGCTTTCGCGAGCAAGCCCGCTCCCACAGGGGGCTTGCTGTACACACTATTCATGTACACCCTCTAAACCTGTGGAAGCGAGCCTGCTCGCGAAGGGGCCTCAATCCAGACCGAGCTTCTTCAGGCGATAGCGCATCGAACGAAACGACAGACTCAAGCGCTGCGCCGCCGCCGTGCGGTTCCAGCGGGTTTCCTCCAGCGCCTGCAAAATCAGTTTGCGCTCGACGTTCTCCAGATAATCCTCAAGATTGTCGATCTGCGTGAGGTCGGCAAGGCCGCTCTCGGCCGCGCAATTCCCTTCGCTCAGTCGCAAGTCCCCCACCTCGATCACTCGGTTTTCGCACAATGTGTGCGCGCGTTCGAGGACGTTTTCCAGTTCCCTGACATTCCCCGGAAACCGGTAACTTTTTAGTGCTTCCAAGGCCTGTGGGTGCAAGCGTGCCGCCGGTTGGCCGCTGCCGCTGGCCAGGCGCTTGAGCATATGACTGGCCAGCACTTCAATGTCATCGCGTCGTTCGCGCAGGGACGGTACGCGCAGTTCAATCACGTTTAGCCGGTAATAGAGATCCTGACGAAAACGCTCGGCCGTAACCTGCGCCTCCAGATCTTTGTGTGTGGCGCAAAGAACCCGCACGTCGACCACGCTTTCCTGTTGGCCGCCGACACTGCGCACGGCTTTTTCCTGAATCGCCCGCAGCAGTTTTACCTGCATCGACAGAGGCAAGTCCGCCACTTCATCAAGGAACAACGTGCCGCGATTCGCAGCTTGAAACAACCCGGGTTTGTCCTCGACGGCGCCGGTAAAGCTGCCTCTGCGATGACCGAAGAATTCGCTTTCCATCAGCTCCGAAGGAATCGCCCCACAGTTCACCGGCACGAATGGCTGACTGGCGCGCGGTCCTTGTTCGTGAATCAGTCTTGCGACCAATTCCTTGCCGCTACCGGACTCGCCACTGATGTACACCGGCGCCTGGCTGCGGGCGAGTTTGTCGATTTGTTTGCGCAAGTTGCGCATCGGTGGCGATTCGCCCAGCAAGCGTCGATCAATCGATGTGCCGAGTCCGCCAGAGGCAGGCATGCGCAGGGCCGTGCCGACCAGTTCGCGCAGGCGAGTGAGATCGACAGGTTTGGTGAGAAAGTCGAACGCGCCGGCTTTGAGGGCGTTGATCGCCGTTTCCAGGCTGCCGTAGGCGGTAATCATCGCCACCGGCAGTTGCGGGTAACGTTGCTGGATGTGCTGCACCAGTTCCAGCCCCGTACCGTCGGGCAAGCGCATATCGGTCAGGCACAGGTCGAACGACTCGCTGTGTAACAGCGTCCGGGCTTCACTGAAGTTGCGTGCGCTGAGGGTGTCGAGTTTCATCCGTCCCAAGGTGATTTCCAGGAGTTCGCGGATATCCGGTTCGTCGTCGACGATCAGGATTTTTTGCCGTGGGCTCGTGTTCAACTTTGTTTCCGTCCGTGAGCAAAGGTGATGCGAAAGCAGCCGCCGCCTTGGCGTGGTTTGAAGTCTAGGCGCGCTTGGTTGCTTTCGCACAGCTCACGGGACAGATAAAGCCCAAGGCCGGTGCCTTGGCTGCTGGTGGTGAAGAAGGGTTCGAACAGGTGCGCCTGTTCATCGGGCGGCACGCCGGGGCCGTTGTCCTGCACTTCGAGTGTCGCCAACTGGCTATCGGCGTCGATGAACAGTGCCAGCCAGACCTCGGCCTGATCATGCAGCAAGGCGCTATGACGCCAACCGTTGCGTAACAGATTGTCGAGAATTTGCGTGAGTTGGTTGGGGTCCATCAGGGTGGTGAAGTCACCCGAGTTGATTCGCAGATGAATCTGCTGGCGCTCGGTGGCCTGTTCGCGGCTTTCGGCGACGAAGTTTTCCAGCCACGGCTTGAGTTCCAGCCGTTGGGGGGCGCTTTGCTGGCGGCGGGACAGTTGCAGGACGTTTTCGATGACTCGGTTCATGCGCTGGGAGTGATCTTGAATAATCTGCGTCAGACGCCGATCCGCGCTGTCGAGTTCCTCGGATTCACCCAATAACTGCGCGGCATGACTGATGGCGCCCAGCGGATTGCGAATCTCGTGGGAGATGCCGGCAGTCAAGCGTCCGAGGGCGGCGAGTTTGAGTTGCTGGGCCTGTTGGGCGATCTGCGCCAGATCCTCGAGGAACACCAGGGTTTGCTGGTTCGGACTTTGCTCAAGTGCAATGAAGTTCGGTTGCAACTCCAGACCGTTGCCGGGAATTTTCAGACTCTGCGGGCGCAGGGTCGGGTTATTCATCCACAGTTGCAGGCGATCGACCAGCGCCGGCGAGTAGTCGTCGATCAAATGGCCTTGAAGACGGGCTTGCGCGAGCAACGTCTGGGCGCTGTGGTTGGCCAGTTGTACCCGCCGTTGCTCGTCGAGCACCAGAATCCCGGTGCGCATGCGTTGCAGGATCAACGCGTTGAGGGCTTCCAGGCCTACCACTTCGCTGGCGCGCTGTTCGGCCAGTGTTTCGCTGACTTCCAAGCGCCGGGCCAGTCCTTGCACCAACAGAGACGCGGCAAAACACAGGGCGCCGAGAGTGCCGGCCTGCAGGTATTCGTTGGCGCTCAGGGGATGGCTGAAATTCAGCACAAAACTCAGGCCGACAATACCGAGAGCCCCAATGGCGGCGATCAGCAGACCGATGCGTCGTCGTAGCAAGGTATTGCTGATGGCCACCGAGACAATCAGCAAATTTCCCAGGGCGCTGGCAACGCCACCTGCTGCATAGAACAGGCCGCACAGCAGTAATACGTCGACCAGCGCGAGACTGAACAGTTGCGCGGGGCGGCGGATGTTTTCCAGAAACACCACGAGCAGAATGTTGAGGATCAGGTACAGCCAACTGCCACCGCGCAGCAGATCGTCGTTGGCCGACGTCAGCAGACGGTTGTCCATGTTGCTGGAGATCAGCAGCACCAACGTGATGCCGACACTTAAACGGTAGAGATGATAAAGGCGCAGCAGACGCTGAGCCTGTTTGCTGTTGGCGTTGGCGGCCTCAGCGATCACTGGGGCCTGGGCCTTGCTCAAGGTGAGCCTGGCTGCAATACCACTGTTGTTGAACGCTCAGCGCGCGGTCGCGGGGCAGGTGCACGCCACAATGGGCGCAACGCACCATTGGTGCGGCATCCTGTTCGCGAGGCGAGCGTGGAGATTGTGTGGACGAGGCGGATGCCTTGAATTTGCGCCACAGCCATACCGCAGCAAATATCAGGACGATCCAGAACAATAAACGAAACATGATGAGCGGCTTTCCGACTGATGATCCGGCAGTTTAGCCAAGGACCTGACAAGCGCACAGCCTATTAAAGCGCGGTAATGAAAAAGGGAGATCCGAAGATCTCCCTTTTTGTCCATCCGGTGTGATCAGTCGAACACGCCGAAAGTCATGTAGCTGAACCACGAACGGTCGCTGTTGCTCGACTCAGGTTCCGGCTCTTCAATCACGTCGCCGTTTTCGTCTTTAGGCTTGAGCTCGTTCGGGATCGCGTCTTTGGCGTCCTGGAACTGCTTCTGTACGTCCTGGTTGGCGCGGGTCTCGCCTGGCGGCAGCGGTGGACGCGACTCGATCAGACCGAGGGTCGCCTTGCTCAGGAACGAACGGTTGTCGGCTTCGGCGACCGATGGCACGAACTGACCGTCTTGCAGGCTCGGGTGGTTCGGGTAGTTGAGCTTCAGGGTTTCCAGGCTGGTGGCCGCCAGTTCGTCCAGGTGCAGACGCTGATAGGCTTCGGTCATCACCGCCAGGCCGTCACCGACCGATGGGGTTTCTTGGAAGTTCTCCACGACATAACGGCCACGGTTGGCCGCAGCAACGTAGGCCTGACGGGTCAGGTAGTAGTCGGCGACGTGGATTTCGTAGGCCGCCAGCAGGTTGCGCAGGTAAATCATGCGCTGCTTGGCGTCCGGCGCGTAGCGGCTGTTCGGGTAGCGGCTGGTGAGCTGGGCGAACTCGTTGTAGGAGTCGCGGGCAGCGCCCGGGTCACGCTTGGTCATGTCCAGCGGCAGGAAGCGCGCCAGCAGGCCGACGTCCTGGTCGAAAGACGTCAGACCTTTCAGGTAGTAGGCGTAATCCACGTTCGGGTGCTGCGGATGCAAACGAATGAAACGCTCGGCAGCGGACTTTGCAGCTTCCGGCTCGGCGTTTTTATAGTTGGCGTAGATCAGCTCCAGCTGTGCCTGATCGGCGTAGCGACCGAACGGATACCGCGACTCCAGAGCCTTCAGCTTGGCTGTGGCGCTGGTGTAGCTGTTGTTGTCCAGGTCAGTCTGAGCCTGCTGATACAGCTCGGCTTCGCTGAGGTTTTCGTCTACGACTTCCTTCGATGAGCAAGCAGCGGTCAATGCGAGGATGGCGATCAGCAGCAGGTGTTTCACTTGCATGGCGGCTTGCGTCCCTATGACGGCCGCTGTCTTGGGCGGGGCCGTCCTGTTATGATGAGCGCCCCGTTGAAAAGCCTCGGGGCAAAAGACG
The DNA here is from genome assembly GCF_044743485.1 of Pseudomonas sp. NPDC087614. Taxonomy (NCBI): domain Bacteria; kingdom Pseudomonadati; phylum Pseudomonadota; class Gammaproteobacteria; order Pseudomonadales; family Pseudomonadaceae; genus Pseudomonas; species Pseudomonas sp. NPDC087614. The sequence continues at coordinate 19,694 of NZ_JBIUWN010000021.1, forward strand.
CCGTATTTAACCACAAGCGCGCAGCCGAAACCAAAGGCTGTGCCGACGCCCAGTCAGAGCATGTCCGATAAAATTGAACTTCGCGCAGAGGTGCCGTCCGATTTGGGCGGCCAACGCCTCGATCAAGTCGCCGCCCAACTCTTCGCTGAGCACTCACGCTCGCGCCTATCCGCCTGGATCAAAGAAGGTCGCCTGACTGTGGACGGGGCGGTCATCCGCCCTCGCGACATCGTGCATGGCGGTGCCATCCTTGAGCTGACTGCCGAGCAGGAAGCCCAGGGCGAGTGGATCGCCCAGGACATCGAACTCGACATCGTCTATGAAGACGACGACATTCTGGTGATCAACAAGCCTGCGGGCCTGGTGGTGCACCCGGCTGCCGGTCACGCCGACGGCACTTTGCTCAACGCTTTGCTGCACCACGTGCCGGACATCATCAATGTCCCGCGCGCCGGTATCGTGCATCGTCTGGACAAGGACACCACCGGTTTGATGGTGGTGGCCAAGACCATTCAGGCGCAGACAAAGCTTGTTGCACAATTGCAGAGCCGCAGCGTTAGCCGGATCTACGAGTGCATCGTGATTGGCGTGGTGACCGCCGGTGGCAAGATCAACGCCCCGATCGGCCGTCACGGCCAGCAGCGCCAGCGCATGGCGGTGATGGAAGGCGGCAAGCCTGCCGTCAGCCACTACCGCGTGCTGGAGCGTTTCCGTTCCCACACCCACGTTCGGGTGAAACTGGAAACCGGCCGTACCCACCAGATCCGCGTGCACATGTCGCACATCAACTTCCCGTTGGTCGGCGACCCGGCGTACGGCGGTCGTTTCCGCATTCCGCCAGCCGCAAACCCGACCATGGTCGAGTCGCTCAAGCACTTCCCGCGTCAGGCCCTGCATGCGCGCTTCCTTGAACTGGATCATCCGACGAGCGGTGAGCGCATGAGCTGGGAATCGCCGCTGCCGGAAGACTTCGTCTGGTTGCTGACCCTGCTCAAGCAGGATCGCGAGGCTTTCGTCGGATGAACTGGCTGACGCCGGACTGGCCTGCGCCGGCCAGCGTCAGGGCCTGTGTCACTACCCGCGAGGGTGGTGTCAGCGAGGCACCGTTCGACAGCCTCAATCTGGGCGATCATGTTGATGATCGCCCGGAGGCTGTTGCCGAAAATCGTCGGCGTCTGACTGATCGCTTCTCTATAAAGCCTGCCTGGTTGCAGCAAGTTCACGGCATTTGCGTGGCGCATGCTGATCCGGGCGTGGTTGCAACGGCTGATGCCAGTTGGTCGGCAACCCCCGGTATTGCCTGCACGGCAATGACGGCCGATTGTTTGCCGGCGCTTTTCTGTGATCGCGCCGGCACCCGCGTTGCAGCGGCCCATGCCGGTTGGCGTGGTCTGGCGGCCGGTGTGCTCGAAGCCACGCTGGATACGCTCGATGTCCCGGCACAAGAGGTGCTGGTCTGGCTCGGTCCGGCCATCGGCCCGCAAGCGTTTGAAGTTGGCCCGGAAGTGCGGGAGGTCTTTATCGATCAACTGCCCGAAGCGGCGACAGCCTTTGTCCCGAGCCACAATGCGGGCAAGTTCATGGCTGACATCTATAAGCTGGCCCGCCTGCGTCTTGCAGTTCGTGGTGTCACTGCGGTTTACGGCGGCGATTTCTGCACCGTGACCGATCCGCGTTTCTTTTCTTACCGCCGTGCGTCGCGCACGGGTCGCTTTGCCTCCCTGGTTTGGCTCACCCGCTAGACTTGCCTGACCTGCATCAACTCTCCGCCGCTTGAATCTCGCAGAATCGACCGCATCTACAGTGGTATCTGGCAGGTTTCTTCATTCAGGATGGTTTTCAGGTCCGGCCTGCTCAAAAGGAAGGTGACCCATGCGTATAGACCGTTTAACCAGCAAATTACAGTTGGCCTTGTCCGACGCCCAATCGTTGGCTGTCGGCCATGATCATCCGGCTATTGAACCGGCGCATTTGATGCAAGCCATGCTTGAGCAGCAGGGCGGTTCGATCAAACCTCTGCTGATGCAGGTGGGCTTTGACATCAATAGCTTGCGTAAAGAGCTGACCAAAGAGCTCGACCAATTACCGAAAATCCAGAACCCCACCGGCGACGTCAACATGTCGCAGGACCTGGCGCGTCTGCTCAACCAGGCTGACCGTCTGGCTCAGCAGAAGGGCGACCAGTTCATCTCCAGCGAGCTGGTGCTGCTCGCCTCGATGGATGAGAACAGCAAACTCGGCAAGTTGTTGCTTGGCCAAGGCGTGAGCAAGAAAGCGCTGGAGAACGCGATCAACAACCTGCGCGGTGGCGACGCGGTCAACGACGCCAACCATGAAGAGTCGCGTCAAGCGCTGGATAAATACACTGTCGACCTGACCAAACGTGCCGAAGAAGGCAAGCTCGATCCGGTGATCGGTCGTGACGATGAAATTCGTCGCACCATTCAGGTTCTGCAACGCCGTACCAAGAACAACCCGGTGCTGATCGGTGAACCCGGTGTGGGTAAAACCGCGATTGCCGAGGGCCTGGCCCAGCGCATCATCAACGGCGAAGTGCCGGACGGCCTCAAGGGCAAGCGTCTGCTCTCGCTGGATATGGGCGCATTGATTGCCGGTGCCAAGTACCGCGGTGAGTTCGAAGAGCGCCTGAAATCGCTGCTTAACGAGCTGTCGAAGCAGGAAGGGCAGATCATTCTGTTCATCGACGAACTGCACACCATGGTCGGCGCCGGTAAAGGCGAAGGCTCAATGGATGCTGGCAACATGCTCAAGCCAGCGCTGGCTCGCGGCGAGTTGCACTGCGTCGGCGCGACCACGCTCAACGAGTACCGCCAATATATAGAGAAGGACGCAGCCCTCGAGCGGCGCTTCCAGAAAGTGCTGGTGGATGAGCCAAGTGAAGAAGACACCATCGCGATCCTGCGTGGCCTCAAGGAGCGTTACGAGGTTCACCACAAGGTCGCGATCACTGACGGTGCAATCATCGCAGCGGCCAAGCTGAGCCATCGCTACATTACTGATCGGCAACTGCCGGACAAGGCCATCGACCTGATCGACGAGGCCGCCAGCCGCATCCGTATGGAGATCGATTCCAAGCCGGAAGTGCTGGATCGTCTGGAGCGCCGCCTGATTCAGTTGAAGGTGGAATCGCAGGCACTGAAGAAAGAAAGCGACGAAGCCGCGATGAAACGCCTGGAAAAACTTCAGGAGGAAATTGTCCGTCTCGAGCGTGAGTATTCGGATCTGGAAGAAATCTGGAACTCGGAAAAAGCCGAGGTACAGGGTTCTGCACAGATTCAGCAGAAGATCGAACAGTCCCGTCAGGAGTTGGAAGCGGCGCGCCGTAAAGGCGACCTGAACCGCATGGCCGAGTTGCAGTACGGGGTGATCCCGGATCTGGAGCGCAGCCTGCAAATGGTCGATCAGCACGGCAAGAGCGAAAACCAGTTGCTGCGCAGCAAGGTGACTGAGGAAGAAATCGCTGAAGTCGTGTCGAAGTGGACCGGCATTCCCGTGTCGAAAATGCTCGAAGGCGAGCGCGACAAGCTGATGAAGATGGAAAGCCTGTTGCACCAGCGTGTGATCGGCCAGGACGAAGCGGTCGTGGCGGTGGCCAATGCCGTTCGGCGTTCCCGCGCCGGGTTGTCGGATCCGAATCGCCCGAGTGGCTCGTTCATGTTCCTCGGCCCGACCGGTGTCGGTAAAACCGAGCTGTGCAAGGCGCTGGCTGAATTCCTCTTTGATACCGAAGAGGCGATGGTGCGGATCGACATGTCCGAGTTCATGGAGAAACATTCCGTGGCACGATTGATCGGTGCACCACCGGGATACGTCGGTTACGAAGAGGGCGGTTATCTGACCGAAGCGGTACGGCGCAAGCCTTACTCGGTGATCCTGTTGGACGAAGTCGAGAAAGCGCACCCGGATGTGTTCAACATCCTCCTGCAAGTGCTTGAGGATGGTCGCCTGACCGACAGCCACGGTCGTACGGTGGACTTCCGTAATACCGTGATCGTCATGACGTCGAACCTGGGCTCAGTGCAGATCCAGGAACTGGTCGGTGATCGTGAGGCGCAACGTGCGGCGGTGATGGATGCGCTGACCAGTCACTTCCGTCCGGAGTTCATCAACCGGGTTGACGAAGTGGTGATCTTCGAGCCTTTGGCGCGGGATCAGATCGCGGGCATTACCGAGATTCAGTTGGGCCGTCTGCGCAGTCGTCTGGCCGAGCGCGAATTGAAGCTGGAGCTGAGTCCGCAAGCGATGGATAAGCTGATTGCCGTCGGTTACGACCCGGTCTACGGCGCGCGACCTTTGAAACGGGCGATCCAGCGCTGGATCGAAAACCCGCTGGCACAATTGATCCTCTCGGGGCATTTCATGCCGGGGGACACGGCAACCGGTACCGTTGCGGACGACGAAATCGTTTTCAACTGAGCCGCAGCGTCAATGAAATAAGGAAGGCCTCGCTTTGCGAGGCCTTTTTTTCGCCAGGCTGTTGAACTCAAAGGAAAAGGCTTGTAAAGTGCGCCCCGCAGTCAGTCACCCACAAGGTTTCAGCTCACTGAGCAGAAATCTGAAATAAGTTGCAAATCATTAACTTGAAAGCGATTTAGGGGGTTGACAGAGGTGATCTAGGTTGTAGAATAGCGCGCCTCAGACACACGAACGCAGCGATGCGAACAAGGGTCTAAGAGCTGTAAGTTTCACCGTTGTAAATTGAAATATGTAGTTCCGTGATAGCTCAGTCGGTAGAGCAAATGACTGTTAATCATTGGGTCCCAGGTTCGAGTCCTGGTCACGGAGCCAATTTCAAACCGGGGTATAGCGCAGTCCGGTAGCGCGCCTGCTTTGGGAGCAGGATGTCAGGAGTTCGAATCCCCTTACCCCGACCATATTAAAAATCCTCGTATCGAAAGATACGGGGATTTTTTTTGCCTTCACGAAAGACAAATCCCTTCAAGTCATCGTACAACTTGCCGATAGCTCGCTAACAAGAGGGGCTGCCATTGCTTTGCCCCTTGATTCTGACCACTACAAGAATAAGGGCGCTCGTCATGTTGCTTCGTCAGTTGAATATTGCTCCTCGAGCAGCATTGGGCTTTGCCCTGATCGCGGTACTGGTGGCATTGCTTGGGGTGTTTGCGCTCGGACAGATGTCGAGTATTCGCGACAGTGAGGTTGCGGTAGAAAATCAGTGGTTGCCGAGCATTCGTGGCGGGGACGAAATTCGCGAGCTGATGTTGCGTATTCGCACCATTTCTTTGCGCATGGCGCTGGATCAGGATCCGAAGAACATCGCCACTTACCGCGGCCAGATGGACATCCGTGACAAAGAGTTGAGCGAGAAAATCGCCGCCTACGACAAACTGGTCACCACCCCTGAAGGCCAGCAGATTTATGAGCAGTTCAAAAAGACCTTCGCGGCTTACCGTAACGGCATTGCACAATCCTTCACCTTTGCAGAACAGGGCAAGCGGGACGAGTTGACCAAGCTGCTGCTGGTCGATATGAAAACCGTGGTCGACGGCTCCGGCAAACAACTCAATGACCTAGCGGATCTGTTCGCCAAACAAGTTGCCGTCGAAAGCCAGAACTCTGCAGCGCACTATGAAGCGTCGCGAATGATCGTTAGCGTGTTCATCGCTCTGGCGGCACTGGCGACCGTTGCGTTGGCGATGTTGCTCACCCGCAGCATCGTGCGCCCGCTAAGTAGCGCCGTCAGCGCCGCGGAGAGTGTGGCGCAAGGGGACCTGACCCGCCCCATCGAAACCCACGGCAACGACGAAGTCAGCCGCTTGCTCAAAGCGTTGGCGACCATGCAGCAGAACCTGCGCGAAACCCTGCAAGGGATCAGCGGTTCGGCCACGCAGTTAGCGACCGCTGCCGACGAGCTCAGTGCGGTGACGCTCGACAGCACACAAGGCCTGCAACAGCAAAACAACGAAATTGAGCAGGCAGCGACGGCTGTGAATGAGATGACCACGGCCGTGGAAGAGGTTGCACGCAACGCGGTGTCGACGTCTGACGCCACCCGGCAATCCAGTGAATCGGCGCATCTGGGGCAAGAGCGGGTCAGTGAAACTGCCAGTGCCATCAATGCGCTGGTCGGCGATGTGCAACACACGGGGGATCTGGTGCAGTCGTTGGCCAACCAATCGCAGGACATTGGCAAAGTGCTGGACGTGATCCGGGCGATTGCCGAGCAGACCAACCTGCTGGCGCTCAATGCGGCCATTGAGGCGGCACGGGCAGGCGAGAGCGGTAGAGGTTTTGCTGTCGTCGCCGATGAGGTGCGAGCGCTGGCTTATCGTACGCAGCAATCGACCCAAGAGATCGAGCAGATGGTGCAAGGCATGCGCAACGGTTCGAGCCTGGCGCTCGATTCGATGCAGGCCAGTGCCGCGAGAGCCACGACCACGCTGACATTGGCAGAGCGTGCGGGTGAGGCGCTACAAACCATCACGTCTTCGGTGCATGAGATCCATGAGCGCAACCTGGTGATTGCCAGTGCCGCCGAAGAACAGGCTCAGGTGGCGCGGGAGGTGGATCGCAACCTGGTGAATATTCGCGACCTTTCTGTACGTTCCGCTGCCGGAGCCGACCAGACCAGCGCTGCCAGTCTTGAGTTGTCGCAACTGGCCAATGCCTTGCAGGGCATGGTGCGGCGATTCCAGTTGTAAGTCGGCCGGCGCAAAGAACGGTGGTGAGCTCAGTCAGGCACCTCATCTTTCGCTCAACACAAACCCCGTGGGAGCGGGCTTGCTCGCGAAAGCGGTCTATTAGCCAGCACATTGGCCGACTGATCCACTGCCTTCGCGAGCATGCCCGCTCCCACAGGTTTTTACATCAATGCAGTTTCAGGCGAGGCTCGGTCCCGCGGCCAATCTTGCTGCCCAGCATCAGCATCGCCGTGCGAAACGGCCCGTACAGCGCCATCTGGTGCATGCGATACAGCGACACGTAAAACATCCGCGCCAGCCAGCCTTCGAGCATCACGCTGCCGGTCAGATTGCCCATCAAGTTACCCACAGCCGAAAAACGCGACAGCGAGATCAGCGAGCCGTAGTCGGTGTATTTGTACTCCGGCAGGGTCTTGCCTTCGATGCGCAGTTTCAGCGATTTGGCCAGCAGCGACGCTTGTTGGTGCGCGGCTTGCGCGCGTGGCGGTACGTTGCGGTCGGAGCCCGGTTGCGGGCACGCGGCGCAGTCACCGAAGGCGAAGATGTTCTCGTCGCGGGTGGTCTGCAGGGTTGGCAGCACCTGCAGTTGATTGATGCGATTGGTTTCCAGGCCGTCGATGTCCTTGAGGAAGCCCGGTGCACGAATGCCGGCTGCCCAGACTTTCAGGCTGGCGTTGATCACGTTGCCGTCGGCGGTGATCAGGCTGTCCGCCGTCACTTCGCTGACTGCGGCGTTGGTCATCACATTGACCCCGAGTTTCTCCAGGGTCTTGTGCACTGGCCCGCTGATGCGTTCCGGCAGGGCCGGCAACACCCGTGGCCCAGCCTCGATCAGGGTGATGTGCATGTTTTCCGGTTTGATCCGGTCCAGCCCGTAGGCTGCCAGTTCATGGGCGGCGTTGTGCAGTTCTGCCGCCAGTTCGACGCCCGTGGCGCCAGCGCCGACGATCGCCACGCTGATCTGCTCGACCACATCGGTTTGCCCGGCATGCGCACGCAAATAGTGGTTGAGCAGTTGCTGGTGGAAACGCTCGGCTTGTTTGCGGGTGTCGAGGAACAGGCAGTGCTGCGCTGCGCCCTCAGTGCCGAAATCGTTGGTGGTGCTGCCGACGCTGATCACCAGCGAGTCGTACTGCACTTCGCGCGCCGGTACGAGTTCGATGCCGTTTTCGTCGTAGGTCGCGGCCAGCTGGATTTTCTTCTGTGTGCGATCAAGCCCGCTCATGCGGCCCAACTGGAACTCGAAGTGGTTCCATTTGGCTTGGGCGACATAGTTGAGTTCGTCTTCGGAAGAGTTCAGCGATCCGGCGGCCACTTCGTGCAACAGCGGTTTCCAGATGTGCGTCAGGTTCGCGTCGACCAGCATCACACTGGCCGTGCCGCGCTTGCCCAGCGTCTTACCCAGACGGGTAGCCAACTCCAGACCGCCGGCGCCGCCGCCGACAATAACAATACGATGGGACATGGGGATAACTCGCAAGGTTTTTAAAGGAAATCGGTGCGGTTACCCGAGCGAGCGCGATGCAGCTCATAGCGTCAGGTAACTGATAAATCGGCTCAGCAGGCCCAGACCAATGGTCACTGCCAATACCAGCACCAGGAGCATCCACGGCCGGAAAGGCCGGCGCTCGACTCGGTGTTGGGACAGTTGCAGGTACTCTTCGACATGTTTCTGGTCTTCGGGGTTCAGGCGGCTGGTCATAATGGCCTCGTCAGATAGACGTTGCTGAATGTGCAGAAGCTACAGCGGTTTTCAACCGGGGTTGAACGCAGCATAGCCGCTGTCCGGAACCGGTTCGACGGACACGCCATCGTCGAGGCGAATGATTCCGCTTTGTAACACTCGTGCGGTGATACCGCCATGCCCGCGCACCGCTTGAAAGGTGCCCGGGCCGAGGTTGGTCTGCAGGCGCGCGCAGGGCTGGCACCAGCCAGTGGTTTCGAAAATCGCCTGACCCATGCGAAAACGCCGACCCTTGAGGCTGAACAGGTTGATCCCGCTGATAACGAGATTGCGCCGAAGATCTTCAGGCTTGACCGGTTGCTCCGCCGGGCGGCCCATCAAGGCACTGATCACCGCCAGGTGCTCCCACTGGATCAACGTCACCTGCCGCGCGTTGCGGATGCCGGGGCGAGCGTGATCGCCAGTCAGTCCGGCCTCCAGTCGCGCTTCCACGGCATCGAGTTCGATCATCGGCCCACGGGATTCCGGTCGCACGCCGATCCAGCGCACACGGCCGGTTTGCGGTACGTCGGCGATCAATTGTTGAAGTGGCGTCACAGGCTGATTCCTACGTCGAAAACGATGCTACGGCCCAGGTTGCTGCGCAGAAAATCCGGAGCATCGGGGTGCGCGAACAGCACGCGGGCGAATGTCGGGCCGACGAGGGACAACGAGCGCCAGCCTTGGCGCAAATATTCGGTGGGGGGCGGAAAGTGGCTGTTGAGGTCCAGTACCTCGCGTTTGAGACTGGCGAAAGCGATGATGTCCAGTTCGCCCAGATCCATGCCGCGTTCCTTGTAGTTGTGGGCTTTCTTGCGCAAGGTCGGCGCCAGTCTGAGCAGAAATTCATTGGCTGGAATTCGTCGCGGCTTGGCCTCCCGGCGCACCAGTTGGCTGAGGGAGAACGCACTGCGCCGACGCTGCAATTCGTCGCGCCATTCATCGTTGAGTCGCCGGCCTTCATCCAGAACGAAGAACACCTCGAAATTGGCATCACGAAACAGCACGTCCGGTGGTTCGCCGGCCGGGGCGAACTCGTCGGCGCGGTAGGGAATGTTCAGGCCTTGCAGCAGGCGCTGGCAGACCCAACGCTCACGCTCCCATTTGCGGGCATTGGACAGGAACGCGTTGGCTTGCTCGGCCGCGATGGTCAGCAGGCGTAAATAATCTGAGTCATCCATAGGCCCAAGCTTAGCGTTCAAATGCGACAAGCAGAAAGCCTTGCGTGGCAAAGTGCGTCAGTGGGCAGTCTGGATGGGCGGTGTAGACTGACGGAAATCGTCCATTGAACGTAAACCGAGGGGATTGAACGTGAAATCACGCTGGTTACTGTTGTTCGCTCTTGTTCCGCTGTTGGCTCATGCGCTTGAGACCGGCGAGCAACTCGCCCCCTGGACGTTGCTGGATCAGAACGATCAGGCATACACGCTCGACAACACAACCACGACGCTGCTGGTGGCCCGGGACATGGAGGGCGCCAAACTGATCAAGGAAGCGCTGAAGGATCAGCCCAAGGGCTATCTGGAGGCGCGTCACGCGGTATTCGTTGCCGACATCCAGCGTATGCCGACGCTGATTGCCAGGATGTTCGCTGTGCCCGCCATGCGTGACTACAGCTATCGGGTCATGCTCGATCGCGAGGGTCGGGTTGCGTCACGCTATCCCGGCGCAGAGGGTCAGGTGTTATGGCTGCAACTCAAGGATCGCCGATTGCTTGAACAGCATGAATATGCCAACGCCGCCGGACTGCGCGAGGCACTGGAGAACGCGCGGCCATGATCGGCGCCGAGGTGCTGTCCACTGGAAGCCTGGTACTGGGCTGGCTGATTTATTTGCCGGTGCTGCTCTGGGCGATCTTTCGCGCACCTTGGGTCGAATTGTTCAGCGATCGCCGCCGTCAGCATTTGCTGTTCGGCACCGTGTTCGCGCTGTTTCTGTTGTGGCTGGTGCGCAGGGATTTTGACACGGGAGTGTCTTATCACTTCATCGGCATGACAGCGGTGACGTTGCTGTTGGACTGGCCGCTGGCGGTTGTCGGCGGGCTAGTGGCGCAAGTCGGCCTGGTGCTGCTCGGACGTCAGGACCTCGCAGCACTCGGGGTCAACGGCGCATTGTTCATATTGCTGCCCGTGCTGGTCACTGAGTGCGTGGCGATCCTCGTCGAGCGTGCGCAGCCGCGTAATCCATTTGTTTACATCTTCTGTTCCGGGTTTCTGGCGGCTGCGTTGTCGGCGTTGATGTGCCTGCTGTTCAGTCTGACGTTGCTCTGGTATGACGGCCTCTTTGCCATGCCAGAGTGGCTGGAGGACTTCATTGGCTACGTGTGGCTGATCATCTTCCCCGAAGCATTCATCAACGGCATGGTCATCAGTGCGCTGGTGGTGTTCTGCCCGGAATGGCTGGAGACATTCAACCGCACCCGCTACCTTTCGGCGCCGTGGAAGGACGACGATCCCAAATCTTGATCCATATCAAACCCGCCACACGCGGGAAATTTCATGCTCGTGCAAATCCCTTCAGGAGCAGCAGCATGAGTGTTTACGAGTGGGCAAGACAGGAGACCCGGCAGAGTCTGGAGATGGCGCAGGAGGTGGGGTTCGATCCGGGTTTGAGCCTGCGCGCCTTGCTCAGCGCAGTGGTGCAACAGAGCAAGACCGTGCGCAACGCCGAAGACCTGGCCGACGAGTTGCGCTTTTTGGCGCAGAACCTCGACGACGATCAGGACTACGGTTTCATGCGGCCCTGAGCGGGATCAGTGACGCGGGTCGAAGTCGCCGGAAAACAGTTCATCTTCGGCATCCGGGGCGACCGGAATCTTGTGTTCTTCGGATGCCCAGGCGCCGAGGTCGATCAGTTTGCAGCGATCGGAACAGAACGGCCGAAAGGTGTTCTCAGGCGTGAATTCAACGGGCGCGCCGCAAGTTGGGCATTCTACGGTTGGGATCTGGCTCATGATTGGCCTCCACTTAAAGTCAGGTAAAAGTCATGCAGACGCTCGACCTCGCTGTGCAGCCAGGCGAGGTCGCGGTCGTTGACCACCACGTCGTCGGCACGGCTCACGCGGTCTTCGCGGCTCGACTGGGCCTTGAGGATCGCCTGGACCTGCTGTTCGCTGGTCTGGTCACGCTGCAAGGTGCGTTCGATTTGCAGTTGTTGCGGGGCGTCGATCACCAGAATGCGCTGAGTCATCGCGTATTGCCCGGATTCGATCAACAACGGCGAAACCAGAATCGCGTAGGGCGATTTTGCCAGCGCTAGATGATGGGCGATTTCCTCGGCGATCAACGGATGGAGCAGGGATTCGAGCCAGCGGCGTTCTTCGGGGACTTCGAAGATCAGCTTGCGCAGGGCGGCGCGATCCAGCGTTCCGTCAGCCTGCAGCACGCCTGCCCCGAAGTGCTCGGCGATCTTGGCCAGCGCCGGGCGCCCCGGTTCAACCACCCAGCGCGCTGCGTGATCGGCGTCGACCACACGGATGCCGAGGTCGATGAAGTGCTGCGCCGCGGCGCTTTTACCGCTGCCGATGCCACCGGTCAGGCCGAGAATCCAGGGTTTTTCCACAGGGGTATTCATTTCAAACCGACAAACTGCCAATAGAAGTCGGTTATTTGACCACCCCAGAGCAAGGCAATCCAGCCGGCAATTGCCAGATAGGGGCCGAAGGGGATCGGCGTCGAGGTTTTCTGCTGACGCAGACGCAGCAAAATCACGCCGATGATTGCGCCCACCAGCGATGACAGCAGAATTGTCAGCGGCAGAATCTGCCAGCCCCCCCACGCTCCGAGCAACGCCAACAGCTTGAAATCACCGTGACCGATACCGTCCTTGCCGGTGATCAGCTTGAACAGCCAGAACACCGACCACAGCGCCATATACCCGGCCACCGCGCCCCACAGTGCGTCGTGCAACGGCACGAACAGCCCGAAGCTGTTGACGATCAACCCAAGCCACAGCAGCGGAAGTACCAGCACATCGGGCAGCAATTGGTGCTCGGTGTCGATCAGACTCATCGCCAGCAAGCCCCAGGTCAGAAAGATCAACAGGCACGCCGGCCAGCCAAAACCCAGATGCCAGGCGATGAACGCCGAGAGCAGGCCGCAGGCCAGTTCGGTCAGCGGATAGCGTTTGCTGATCGGCGCGGCGCACGCAGAACAGCGTCCGCGCAGCCACAGATAGCTGAGCAGCGGAATGTTCTCCCACGGGCGAATTCGATGAGCGCAATGCGGGCACTCGGAGTGAGGCAGCATGAGGTTGTAGGCCGGCCGTGACGTTTCGCCGGGCAGGCCAAGTACATCCTGAGCCTGCTGGCGCCAATCACGCTCGAGCATTTTCGGCAGGCGCCAGATCAGCACATTGAGGAAGCTGCCGACCACCAGCCCGAGCAGCAGCGCAGTGAAAACAAAGGCCGGCGGATACAGGGCAAACAGTTCGTCGATAGGCATGTCAGATCGCTGAGCCGAGTTGAAAAATTGGCAAGTACATGGCCACCACCAGACCGCCGACGATTACCCCGAGCACTACCATGATGAACGGCTCCATGAGGCTGGTGAGGTTGTCGACCATGTTGTCCACTTCGTCCTCGTAAAACCCCGCGACCTTGGCGAGCATGTCGTCCAGTGCGCCGGACTCTTCGCCGATCGCCGTCATCTGCACCGCCATGCTTGGAAAGACGCCCGTGGCGCGCATCGAAAAATTCAGCTGCATGCCGGTAGAAACATCCTGGCGGATCCGCAGCACCGCACGCTTGAACACCACGTTGCCGGTGGCACCTGCCACCGATTCGAGGGCTTCCACCAGCGGCACACCGGCAGCGAATGTGGTTGACAGGGTTCGGGCGAAACGCGCAACGGCGGATTTGTACATCATCGTGCCGACCAAGGGCAGCTTCAGCAGCCAGGTGTCTCGACGGTCACGCAAACCCTGGGATTTTTTCAGCGCATGGCGGGTGCCGAACACCGCCGCCACCAGTGCGCCGAGTACCGCCCACCACCATTGCTGCATGAATTCCGAGAGGCTGATCACCATCAGGGTGAAGGCCGGCAGTTCGGCGCCGAAGCCTGCGAACACCGACTGAAATTGCGGCACCACCTTCACCAGCAGGATCCCGGTCACGACCCCAGCCACCAACACCACGGCGGTCGGATAGGTCATGGCCTTCTTGATCTTGGCTTTCAGGCTTTCGCTTTTTTCTTTATAGGTCGCGACGCGTTCGAGCAAGGTGTCGAGGGCGCCGGACTGCTCGCCGGCGTCCACCAGGTTGCAATACAACTCGTCAAAATATTGCGGCTTTTTGCGCAGGGCGTTGGCGAAACTGTTGCCCGCAGCGACTTCCTGTTTCACGTCGTCGACCAGTTTGCGCATGGCCGGGTTTTCAAAGCCCTCGCCGATGATGTCGAACGACTGCAGCAGAGGGACGCCGGCCTTCATCATGGTTGCCATTTGCCGGGTGAACAGGGCGATGTCCCGGGCCTTGATGCGGTTGCCGAAACTCAACAGGACAGCTGATTTCTTGCGCACCTTACCGGGGTTGATACCTTGCTTGCGCAATTGCGCCTTGATCAGCGCGGGATTCTGTCCACTCAATTCGCCAGTGATCTTGCTGCCTTTCCTGTCCGTGCCTTCCCAGGCGTAGACGCTGATTTTCGCTGCCTTGCCCGCCATGTTCAGTCCTTGGTGACCCGGTTGATTTCTTCAAGGCTGGTGATGCCTTGCATGGCCTTGTGCAAGCCTGAGGTGCGCAGGTCGTCGAAGCCGTCACGGCGCATCTGGCTGTCGATTTCCAGCGAGTTGCCTTCGGCCATGATCAGCCGTTGCAGTTCCGGTGTGTTTTTCACCACTTCATAAATCCCCACACGCCCCTTGTAACCGCCGTTGCAATGATCGCAACCGACCGGCTCGTAGATCGTGAAACTGCCAATGCGTTCCTCGGGGAAGCCTTCCTTGATCAGCGTTTCGCGCGGGATCTCGATGGGTTTCTTGCAGTGGCTGCACAACTTGCGCGCCAGCCGTTGCGCGATGATCAGGCTGACCGAGGTGGCGATGTTGAAACCGGGGATGCCCATGTTGTGCAGGCGGGTCAGGGTTTCGGCTGCGCTGTTGGTGTGCAGCGTGGACAACACGAGGTGGCCGGTTTGCGCTGCCTTGATCGCGATTTCGGCGGTTTCCAGATCGCGGATCTCGCCGACCATGATCACGTCCGGGTCCTGACGCAGAAACGAACGCAATGCCTGAGCAAAGTCGAGCCCTTGTTTGGGGTTGACGTTGACCTGATTGATGCCTTCCATGTTGATCTCCACCGGGTCTTCGGCGGTGGAAATATTGATGTCGACGGTGTTGAGGATGTTCAGGCCGGTATACAGCGATACGGTTTTACCCGAGCCGGTAGGGCCGGTGACCAGAATCATCCCTTGCGGCTGTTTGAGCGCGGCCATGTACAGGTCTTTTTGCGCTGGCTCATAGCCCAGGGCATCGATCCCGATCTGCGCGCTGGACGGGTCGAGAATCCGGATCACCACTTTTTCGCCCCACAGAGTGGGCAGGGTGTTGACCCGGAAATCGATCGACTTGCTCTTCGACAGGCGCATTTTGATTCGCCCGTCCTGGGGTTTACGGCGCTCCGAGATATCGAGGCTGGCCATGACTTTCAGGCGTGCGGCGATGCGCCCGGCCAGTTGAATGGGTGGTTTGGCCACTTCGCGCAGAATGCCGTCGGTGCGTACCCGTACCCGATAGGTTTTCTCGTAGGGCTCGAAGTGCAAGTCGGAAGAGCCGCTCTTGATCGCATCGAGCAGCATCTTGTGGACGAAACGCACCACTGGCGCATCGTCGACATCGAGTCCGCCGATGGCGTCCTGATTGCTGTCGTCGATGGCTTCGACATCGAGACCGTCGAGATCGACATCGGCCATGTCTTCAAGGCCTGAGGTGTGGGTGTCGAAGAATTTTTCGATGGCGTCGGTGAGCTTGTCGTCCTCCACCAGAATGGCTTCGGTGCTCAGGCCGGTGCTGAACTGGATGTCATTGATCGCTTGATGATTGCTCGGGTCGCAAATGCCCACGAACAGTTTGTTGCCGCGCCGCCACAAGGGCAGGGCGTGGTGCTGGCGCACCAGTTTTTCACTGACCAGATCTTTGGGCTGGGTTTCCAAGTCCAGGCAATTGAGATCAAGGAACGCCATGCCGAAGTGCTCCGAGGCGATCTCGGCCACCTGAGCGCTTTTCAGCAGTTTGTTCTGTACCAGATAAGTGACCAGCGACAGCCTGTCGCGCTGGGCCTGTTGCCAGGCTTGCTGGGCGCTTTTTTCCGTCAGCAGTTCGGCCTGCACCAATTGCTTGGCCAGACCGCTCAGAGCGATGTCATTCATGGGGATTCCGCGCACTTGCCGTTCATGACTTATAGCCTAGTCAAGTGACAGCGCCAAACACGGCCCATGCAGGTGACAAAAAGTGTCAGATAGTGCGGTTACAGGTTGTAGGAAACCGCGCCGCCTGCTGCTCGCGCCCAGTCAGCAGGGGTTTATGGCGATTGGCATGGGCTATGCTCGGTCCTTCTCAGATCATGAGATTTCGACTCATGCATGGAGCGTGTCTATGAAAAAACAACAAGGTTTTACGCTGATCGAACTGCTGATCGTGGTGGCGATCATCGGCATTCTGGCGACCATCGCGTTGCCGCAGTATTCGAAATATCAGGCACGGTCGAAAGTGACGGCGGGGTTGGCGGAAATCAGTGCTCTGAAAGTCCCTTTCGAAGACACCATCAATCAAGGTACTGATCCGTCACTGACGAACGTCGCCGGCAGTGCCACGGCCACCACCTCCAACTGCACGCTGGCCGCTTCGGGTACAGCGTCCACAGGCGCTGGCACCATCACCTGTACTTTGGTGAACGCGCCAGGGCCCGTGTTGGGTAAAACCATCACATTGACCCGCACTGGCGCTGCAACGGGCAGTACCTCTGGCACTTGGAGTTGTGCGTCCACGGTCAATCCCGACTACGCGCCTAAAGGTTGCCCGGGCAGCGGTGCCTGAGGCGTTCAACGGCGTCACGGAATGCCCCGCACAGCGGGGCATTTTTCATGGCGCGGCGCTTTATAAAAGCCTCAATAATTTCAGCATCTTAGGAACTTATCCAAAAGCCGCAACTTGCATGTGCATATTGCGCAAGTCATGCAATTTGCATGAATCCGAAAATTTGCCTTATTTGTAAGTTGTTGATTTATATCGTTTTTATTGCGTCATGAAAGTTGGCACAGCGTTCGCAATATCTCCAGTAACCCTGCTGACAAGACATCCAGCAGACTTTCCAGAAAAACAGGAGTTACTCGTATGAAGAAGTTCGCTATCACTGCCGCTGCTGCTACCGCGCTGACCCTGACCATGTCCTGCGGTGCATTCGCACAATCCACCCAGGCTACTCAGGCACCCATGACGCTGGCTGCCGGTGAAATGACCAAGGCTAAAGAAGTTACTTCCGATACCTGGATCACTACCAAAGTGAAAAGCGATCTGGTGACCGAAAAAGGCATCCCAGGCACCGACATCAAAGTTGAAACCAACAAAGGCGTCGTTTCCCTGTCCTCCACTGTTGCAGTGACCGATGCTCAAAAAGAAATGGCTGTGAGCATCACCAAGAAAATCAAAGGCGTCAAAGCGGTGTCCGCTGCTGGCCTGAAAGCCGAGTAAGGCAAAGGCTTCTCGCCTGGACCGGGAGAAGGCGCGACAGACGGGCCGAGCCATACGTCTGTCGCCACTTTAGAGTTCATGCGACTGGTCACATGGATGTGACCATTACAGGCCCCGACACTTGTGTCGGGGCCTGTTCTATTTCGCGGTGCCACAAAAAACAACTGCGGGGGGCTGGGGTTAATGCCCGCGTTCGCTGTTGATCTGGCGCAGGCGGTTGCCCTCAAAGTGCAGGTATTGGTACATGCCGTTGTTCGGGCCGTAAGTCCATTCCTCGACCTGAAACTCTTCGCGGCGATTGGCGCTGCGCTTGTAGCCCAACAGGTCACGACTGACCGGCTCACCGCACTTGTGAAGCACTTCGCTTGCGCGGTCACCGATGCTGACCAGTTGGCTGCCGCAGCGCAGCGTATCGGACGCCCAAGTGTTTCCGGCAATGAGTGTCAGGGCCATCGCGGCCAGCCATTGTCGCTTCATCATTCGGCATCCAGGTGCATTTGCGTGACCACTCGACCGTCGCTTTGTGCCTCGCCAAGGTTGGCGTCGATGAAGTACACGCGGTCGTCCGCCAACTGGCCCTTGTCCACCAGATAATCCTTGATGCTGCTGGCGCGATCCTGGCCCAACTGGCGCAGCAACACATCGCTGCCGCTCCAGAACTTGATCACGCCTTCGCGCATTTTCGCGGTGCGCTCTTCCTTGCCCAGATCCTTCCATTGAGCCGGTGGCTGGGTTTTCAGGCGGGTGCGGTAGATGCCTTCAAGCAGCGGGCCTTTCTCGCCATCGGGGACGTTGATCAAGGACGCTTGGGCCGGGACTTTGTCGCCACGACGCTGGAGCATCTTGTAGTAGTTGTACTGGTATTCACGCTCCAGACGCTGTTCGGCAAGCAATGGGCCGTCGCTGCTTTTCGCGGCGGTGCCTTCGATTTCCAGGCGCAGGGCCGGACGCTCCTTCAGCGCTTGTGACAGCTTGATCAGCGCCGCTTCAGCGTCCTTGTTCAGTTCGCTGGAGCCGGGGGCAAAGGACACGGTGCCGAGGTCTTGCGAACCACCGCCGCTGACCAGCCCGCCGATCAGTTTGAACGGCGCAGCGGCGGCTTTGACGATCAGGTTGCGCAGGGTCTGCCAGACAATCGGCATCACGCTGAACTGCGGGTTGTTCAAGTCGCCCGTTACCGGCAATTCAATGGAGATCTTGCCGTCGACGTCCTTGAGCAAGGCAATCGCCAGTTTCAGCGGCAGGCTCACGGCGTCGGGACTGTCGACTTTCTCGCCTAGTTGCAACTGTTCGACCACCACTTTGTTCTCGGCTTTCAACTGGCCTTTGGTGATCAGGTAATGCAGGTCGAGATTGAGGCGGCCCTTACGGATGCGGTAACCGGCGAACTTGCCGGAGTAGGGCGTCAGCGTGGTCAGTTCAACCCGTTGGAAACGGGTGGCGATGTCGAGGCTGGCCATCGGGTCGAATGGGTTGACCGCGCCCTTGATGGTCACTGGCGCATAGCGGTCGACCTTGCCCTTGATGTCGACGCTGGCTGGTTTCGCCTCGCGACTGTCGATGGTGCCGATCTGGCCGTTGAGTTGCTGGACGGCGGTGGCGAAGTTCGGGGTCAGGCTGAAGTCGGCGAAGTTGGCGGAGCCTTCATTGATGGCGATGGCGCCGATGTGAATGCCCAGCGGTTTGTCTTTGCTGGCCGGTTTGGCTGCTGCGGTTTTGGCGCCACTGTCGGCAGGCTGCGGGATCAGCAAGTCATCGATGTTGGTGGTGCGGTCATCGTTGATCATGAACCGCACATACGGTTGGAACAGATTGACCTTGTCGATCGACAGGCTGTCGCCGTGCTGATAGTTCAGGCCCTCGACGACCACTTGCTGCCACTTGAGGAAATCGCGGGTTTTCAGGGTGTCCAGGGTGTGCAGTTGATCGATCTGGGCGCGCCCCGTGACGCTGAGCGCCAAAGGCTCGGTGCTCTTGAGGTTGACCTTCAAGTCACTGCCGAGCATGCCGCTACGCAGTTCCAGGCGAATGAACGGGTTGATGTAGGACTGCGCGACACGCAGGTCGATGTCCCGGGTTTTCACGTTGAGCTGGGCAGTGACCGGGGCGAGGTTGACCACGCCGTCGGCCATGATCTTGCCTTGCTTGCCCAGTCCGGTGTCGAGTTTGACCTTGAAGGGCGAGCCGTTGAGGCTGTCGAAATCCTGCAGGTCCGCGTTCAGCGGGCCGACGTCCAGCGCCACCGGTGGATTGGCCGAGCGGTCGGCCAGATGCACTTGGTAGTTGCGCAATTGCACGTCTTTGAGCAGCACTTGCCACGGCTTGCTCGGTGCGCTGGGTTCGGGTTTCGGCGAGTCGGCGGCGGCCGGGGTAGCCTTGGGTTCGGCGGCGGCTTGGGCGGCAGGTTTCGACGGTTGACTGGCAAACAGTTTCTGCCAGTCCAGTTGGCCGTCGGCTTCAAGGGCGGCCCAGGTTTCGAGTTTCTGGCTGCGGATCTTGCCGACCACCACCTGCTGTTTGGCCAGATCGACCGTGGTTTCGCTGACATCGAGGCGTTCGAGCTTCGCCAGCGGGCGTCCGTCCGGCGCTTTGATCGCGAATGGCGCAATGCTCACCGCGACATTGTTGAGCAGCAATTCGGTTTCTTTCGACAGATTGAGTTTGTAGTCGGTACTGAGGCTGACCACGCCGTTTTCCAATACCAACGGCACCGCGTCCCGCACATAGGGCCAGAAGGATTTCATCTGGCCATCGGTGACTTTCAATGTGCCTTGGGAGGTGAATGGAATCAGGCTGAGGTTGCCTTTCCAGTCGATTTGCCCACCGGCCGGGCCAGCGGCCACCAGCGTCATGTCGGCGTTGTCTTCGGGCAGGGTGCTGAGGTTTTTCAGTTCGAAGTCGAGTTTGTCGTAGAGAAATTCGATGGGCTCGCTGGGCCGCGCGTCTTCAAAGTGGACATAGCCGTCGGCCAGCTTGATTCGTTCTATGCGCAGTGGAAACGGCTTGGCATCTGGATCTGCCGGGGTCGGTTCGCTGGCGGGAATGTTGAATAACCCAAGCAGATTGAGCTTGCCGTCCTTGGCGAAGAGGATTTCGGTCTTGGGCTTGTCGAGTTCGATGTCGGACAGGTGCAGCGCTTTTGTCCACAGGCTGTCGAGTTGCAGGTTGGCATACAGGCGCTCGAAGCCGACCTGTTCCTTGCCCGGTTCGCCGATGCCCAACCCCCACAGGGTGACCTCAAGGCTGAACGGATTGAGTTCGATGCGCTGAATATGCGCAGGCACCGTCGCGTAGTTGGCCAGTTGCTGATTGGCCACGCGCAGGGCGATGCCCGGCAAAATCAGAAACCCCAGCAGGCTGTAGAGGGCCAGGGCGGTCAACAAGGCGCCAATCGCGCGAATCAATCCTTTGTGCATGTGCGGCTTCATCTGTCTGAATCGGAGTGCCTTGGAGTATGGCACGCGATTCTGGTTCCGAAGTGCTCACGCCTTGCAGCAAGTGTCTGAAAGTTGTGAGTGAGGCTCAGAATTGCAGGATCAGCGTTTTCAATGGCGGCTGTTGATCCTGCGACGGAAAGTCCCGGCCCGGGGTCATTGCGCTCCATTCACGCACCGGGCGCCCGGCCTTTTCGGCGCAGCGCAAAACCTGTTCGCGCCAGTCGTCCATGCTGACTTTTGCCAGGTTGTTGCAGCAGATCAGCACGCCGTTGTCGGCGGTGGACAGCAGGGCCGGTTTGAGCAGGCTTTGGTAGTCGCGCAGCAGGTCGACGGTGCCGAACGCGCTCTTGGCCCAGGCCGGTGGATCGAGCAGCACCAGATCGTATTGGCGCTGTTCGAGGCGCTGATAGCTGGGCAGTTTCTGCCCTCGGCGCTGACTGATCGGCAGGCCGGCGAGTTGACGGATCGCCGGGAAGTAATCGGACTGGATGAATTGCATCGTCGGCAATGTCGGGTTGAGCAGGCCGTTTTCGCGACCGACCGCCAGATTGCCTTCGGCGAAGTCCAGATTGCACACCTCACTCGCGCCACCGGCAGCGGCACTGAGGCCAACGCCACAGGTGTAGGCAAACAGGTTGAGGACGGATTTGCCTTTGGCGTGATCCTTGACCCAGCCGCGGGTGTTGCGCAGGTCGAGGAACAGCAGCGGATCCTGCCCGGCGTGACGTCCGCGAACGCGATAGTTCAGGCCCCATTCATGACCGACCAGATCGATCAGCGCAGCGTCGTCAGCGCGGTAGACAGGGTCTTGGCGGTCGATACGCGAGTTGCCACGGGAGCGGTCGTTGTAGACCAGCAGCGTCTCAAGGCCCAGGGTTTGATTGACCATGGCGTGCAGTTGCAGCAGATCGTCACGCTCCAGCGTCTGGTGGAAGCTTTGCACCAGCAATTGTGGGCCGTAGCGGTCGATGGTCAGGCCGCCGGCGCCTTCCTGGCTGCCGTGGAACAGCCGATAGCAATCGGTGCCCTGGCTGTGCAACTCAGCGAGCAGGTCCTGGCGTTGATCGAGGGCGGCGCGCAGCGCCTGATTCAAGGAAGACATGCGGGCGCCTTGCTGGAGGGAATTGGGGCGCGGGAGTTTAGCAGTTACTGGGGGGGAAGCTACGAGCTATGAGCTTGCAGCTTATCGCTCTGAGCGTCAGCTGAGCCCCATCCGTCGTTTGGCCCGCTGCACCGAACCATTGCGCATCGCCCAGCGCAGCATCGGCGCGCTGCGCTTGACGCTGGCGCGGATCAGTTGCCGTTGCAGCGGATTCTGCCGGACATTGAGCATGTCGCTGGCCCAGTCCGGCAGCAGGTCGATACCGGCCTTCATCATCAGATCGCCAAACGGGCGGGCCAGAGCGCTCGGCGCTGGCGCGTCGAGCAGCAGGCGCAGGACTTCACGGCTGCGTTCATCACACAACAACTGCGGGCGCATGCGTTGCAGGTAGTGCGCCACAGCTTCTCGCGATTTCGGCACATCCCGGGCGCCAAGGCGCTCAGCAATCACCGCGATTTCGGCGTAATAACGATCCTGATCCGCCAGCGACAATTGCGGATTGCGGTAACGCACATGCGCGGCAAGGAAGTTGCTGACTTCTGCCACATGCACCCACGTCAGCAGATCGGGATCGCTGGCCGCGTAAGGCCGGCCATCGGGCGCGGTGCCGACCACTTGCAGGTGAATGGTGCGCACTTTCTCGATCAGCCAGTCGGCGTCCCGGCGCGAACCGAAGGTCGTGCCGGAAACGAATTGACTGGTGCGGCGCAAGCGCCCGAGCATGTCTTCTCGAAAGTTCGAGTGATCCCACACCCCGGCCAGGGCCAGCGGATGCAGTGCTTGCAGCAACAACGCGCTGATGCCACCGATCAGCATGCTGCTGAAGTCGCCGTGCACCTGCCAACTGATTGAGTCGGGACCGAACAGGCCGGGATCGCCCTTGGGGTTTTCCAGATCGAGCTGACCGAGAGACAGACCGGTCAGGCTCATGAGTTGGTTTTCGATACGGCGGCGGATGAATTCCATGACCACTCATTGATAAAGGGCGGGCGCGCTCGGGTGACCGCGCCCGGGATGTTACTGGTTGAGGCGCTTGTCGATCAGGCCTTGCACCACGCTCGGGTCGGCCAGGGTCGAGGTGTCTCCGAGGCTGTCGAGTTCGTTGCCAGCGATCTTGCGCAGGATGCGCCGCATGATCTTGCCTGAGCGGGTTTTCGGCAAGGCCGGCGCCCACTGGATCAGGTCCGGTTTGGCGAAACTGCCGATTTCCTTGCTGACGTGGGCCAGCAGTTCTTTCTTCAGGTCATCGGTCGGCTCGGTGCCGTTAATGGGCGTGACGAAGGCGTAGATGCCCTGACCTTTGACGTCGTGGGGATAACCGACCACCGCGGCTTCGGCGATGCTGTCGTGCAACACCAGCGCACTTTCCACTTCGGCGGTGCCGATGCGGTGGCCGGAAACGTTGATCACATCGTCGATACGCCCGGTGATCCAGTAATCGCCGTCCTCGTCGCGACGGGCGCCGTCGCCGGTGAAGTAGTAGCCGGGGTAGGGTTTGAAATAAGTGTCGACCATCCGTTGCGGGTCGCCGTAGACACTGCGGATCTGCGCCGGCCAGCTCGATTTGATGGCAAGCACGCCGCTGCCGGCGCCTTTGATTTCCTTGCCGTGCTCATCGAGCAGCACCGGTTGTACGCCGAACATGGGTTGCGAGGCGCAGCCGGGTTTGATCCGTTGTGCGCTGACCAACGGGCTGAGCATGATGCCGCCGGTTTCGGTCTGCCACCAGGTGTCGACGATGGGGCAGCGCTGTTCGCCAACCACGTTGAAATACCATTCCCACGCTTGCGGGTTGATTGGCTCACCGACGCTGCCGAGTAATCTGAGGCTCTGGCGAGAAGTGTCCTTCAACGGTTCGGCACCTTCGCGCATCAACGCACGCAGGGCGGTGGGGGCGGTGTAGAAGATGTTGACCTTGTGCTTATCGATCACCTGCCAGAAGCGCGAACTGTTCGGATAGCTCGGCACGCCCTCGAACATCAACGTCGTCGCGCCATTGGCCAGCGGACCGTAGACGATGTAGCTGTGACCGGTCACCCAGCCGACATCGGCGGTGCACCAGAACACTTCGCCGTCGCGGTAATCGAGCACGTACTTGAAGGTCATCGCCGCTTGCAGCAGGTAGCCGCCGGTGGTGTGCAGCACGCCTTTGGGTTTGCCGGTGCTGCCGGAGGTGTAGAGGATGAACAGCGGATCCTCGGCGTCCATCGCCTGCGGCGGACAATCGTCGCTGACCTCGCGCACGGTCTGGTGATACCAGAGATCGCGGCCTTCGACCCAATCGACTTTGCCCTGAGTGCGCTCGACCACGACGACGGTGCTGACGTCGGGGCAACTTTGCAGGGCTTTGTCGACGTTGTTTTTCAGTGGCACGAATTTACCGCCACGCACGCCTTCATCGGCGGTGATCACCGTGCGGCAGTCAGCATCGAGGATGCGGTCACGCAGGGAGTCCGGGGAGAAGCCGCCAAACACTACCGAATGAATGGCGCCGATCCGCGCGCAGGCGAGCATGGCGTACGCGGCTTCGGGGATCATCGGCATGTAAATGCACACGCGGTCGCCTTTCTTGACGCCACGGCTTTTCAACACGTTGGCCAGTCGGCAGACATGGTGATGGAGCTTTTTGTAGGTGATTTGCACTGATTCGGCGGGGTCATCGCCTTCCCAGAGCAGGGCGGTCTGATCGCCGCGTTGTTCGAGATGGCGGTCGATGCAGTTGTAACTGACGTTCAGTTGGCCGCCGGTAAACCAGGAGGCTTCGCCTGTTTTCAGGTCATAACGCTGAACGGTCTGCCACGGCGTGCTCCAGTCGAGGAACCGCGTGGCCTGTTCGGCCCAGAAGGCGCTGGGGTGTTCAATGGATTCGCGATACAGGCGTCGGTAGTCGTCTTGACTCAACTGCGCAGCCCGGCGGACGGCATCGGCTTTGGGGAACGTGCTGATATCGAACATGACGGTTCCTTATTCTTGTGGTGCGACAAGGATAAAGATGCGCCGAGCGGTCAACAGGTTCAAGCCAGATTCGGAATCTGATTTTGAATGCACCGGAAACAACTGTGGGAGGGGGCTTGCTCCCTCCCACAGGGTTACAGCGGTGCGTTCAAATCAACCGCGGTGACGACCGCGGAAGTAGTTGATCAGGCCTTGGGTCGATGGATCGTCAGCGGTGGTTTCATCGCTGCCGACCAGACGGTTGTAAACGCCTTTGCCCAGTTCCTTGCCCAACTCCACACCCCACTGGTCGAAGGCGTTGATGCCCCAGACCACGCTTTGCACGAACACTTTGTGTTCATACATTGCCACCAGCGCGCCGAGGCGACGAGGGCTGATGCGTTCCACCACAAGCGTGTTGCTTGGACGGTTACCCGGGATCACCTTGTGCGGTGCGAGTTTGTGCACCTCTTGCTCGCTCATGCCTTTGTCGCGCAGTTCAGCTTCGGCTTCCGGCAAGGTTTTGCCGAGCATCAGCGCCTGACTCTGCGACAGGCAGTTGGCGTACAGCCACTGATGGTGGTCGGCGACCGGGTTGAAGCTGACGATCGGCACGATGAAATCGGCCGGGATCAGTTGGGTGCCTTGGTGCAGCAACTGGTGGTAAGCGTGCTGACCGTTGCAGCCGACGCCGCCCCAGATCACCGGGCCCGTGTCAGTCGACACCGGGGTGCCGTCCTGACGAACGCTCTTGCCGTTGGATTCCATGTCCAACTGCTGCAAGTGCTTGGTGATGTTACGCAGGTAGTGATCGTACGGCAGGATCGCGTGGCTTTGCGCGCCCCAGAAGTTGCCGTACCACACGCCGAGCAACGCCAGCAGTACCGGCATGTTCTGTTCGAACGGTGCGGTCTGGAAGTGCTGGTCCATGGTGTAGGCCCCGGACAGCAGCTCCTTGAAGTTGGACATGCCGATGGCCAGGGCAATCGGCAAACCGATGGCCGACCACAGCGAGTAACGGCCGCCGACCCAGTCCCACATCGGGAAGATGTTTTCTTCACGGATACCGAACGCCACGGCTGCCGCATTGTTGCTCGATACGGCAATGAAGTGACGATACAGCTCGGCTTCCGACCCCCCCTGAGCCAGATACCAGGCGCGTGCAGCCTGAGCGTTCTTGAGGGTTTCGAGGGTGTTGAACGATTTCGACGAAACGATGAACAGCGTGGTTTCGGCGCGCAGCTTTTGCGTCAGTTCGTGGAACTCACTGCCGTCGATGTTCGCCAGATAGTGGCAACGCACGCCTTTCTGCGCGTATGACAGCAAGGCTTCGGAGACCAGCTCGGGGCCGAGGAACGAGCCGCCGATGCCGATGTTCACCACGTCGGTGATCGGCTTCTCGGTGTAACCGCGCCACAGACCGTCGTGGATGCGGCCGACCAGATCGGTGATCTGGTTGAGTACCTTGTGAACTTCGGGCATCACGTTGACGCCATTGACCGACAACTTGTCGCCCACCGGGCGGCGCAGGGCTGTGTGCAGCGCCGGGCGGCCTTCGGACGAGTTGACCATTTCGCCGTCGAACAGCGCTTTGATCGCGCCCTTCAGATCGACTTCATTGGCCAGACCCACCAACAGATCGCGGGTCTGGGCGTTGATCAAATTCTTTGAATAGTCGAGAAACAGTCCGCAGCTGCTGAGGGTGAACTGATTGAAGCGCTGCGGATCGGCGTTGAAGGCTTCGCGCATGCTGAAATCCTGCATGGCTTGGCGGTGATCTTTCAACGCTTGCCAGGCAGGCAGAGCGGTAACGTCGTGAGGAGTGCGGTAGTACGCCATCGCTGCGGTTTTCCTTTTTACTTGAACGGCCTTTTGAACACTGAACAGGCCAGCACGCCTTGGTTGGGCGCAGGCCAACTGCGTCGACACGGTTTTTGGACACAGGGCGAATACAGTAAACCTCGCGCTGCGTTCTGTCTTGACTTTGTCTGACCCATTCCCTGTACTTTTTTAACATTGATGCCGGCAATGGGCCGACAAACGGAAGAGCACAGGCGACTTAATGGCGCACATGAGTGTTTTTTCGGGTTGGAAGCGAACGGCGGGCAGTGTGCCCCAAGGCTTTGAGGCCGGCAATGCAGGCCGCGAGGGGGCCTGAAACAACTGTGGGAGCACGCTTGCTCCCACAGGGGTATCGCGGTGTTTCAGGTCGGCGTATCGAGGTTCAGGTGCAGGTTGTCGATCAACCGTGTGGTGCCAAGGAACGCCGCCACCAGAATGACCAGATCGCGGTCTTCAGCCGTCGCCGGACGCAGTGTCAGCGCATGGCGAATGTCCAGGTAATCAGGACGCAGGCCAGCGGCTTCCAATTGTTGCAATTGGGCAGTGATCAGCGCCGGGAAGTCGCGATTACCTTGTTTGATCGACTCGGTAATCGTGCTCAGGGTGCGATAGACCACGGGGGCGATGGCACGTTGTTCTTCGCTGAGGAAACCGTTGCGCGAGGACAGCGCCAAGCCGTCAGTGGCACGCACAGTCGGCTCGCCGATGATCTGGATCGGCATGTTCAAGTCATGCACCAGGGCACGTATCACCGCCAGTTGCTGGTAGTCCTTCTGGCCAAAAATCGCCAGATCCGGCTGGACCATGTTGAACAACTTGCTGACCACCGTGGCCACGCCTTCGAAGTGCCCCGGACGGCTGGCGCCGCACAAGCCTTCAGAGAGTTGCGGCACGCTGACCCGGGTCTGCCCGGCCATGCCGTCGGGGTACATTTCTTCGACGGTCGGAGCGAAAAGCAGATCGCAACCGGCTTCCAGCAGTTGTTCCTGATCCGCAGCGAGGGTGCGCGGGTACTTGTCGAGGTCTTCGCCAGCGCCGAACTGCAGCGGGTTGACGAAAATGCTCGCGACCACGAAATCCACCCGTTGCGTGGCTTTGGTGATCAGTGCGATGTGGCCGCTGTGCAGGTTGCCCATGGTCGGCACGAAGCCGATGCGCTTGCCTTCACTGCGGGCGCGGGCTACGGCGGCGCGCAGTTCGCGTACGGTTTTTACGGTGTTCATGCAGAGAATCCGTGTTCGATACCAGGGAACGTGGTGGCTTTGACTTCGCTGACGTAAGCCTTCAAGGCCGACTGAATGCTGTCCTGACCGTCCATGAAGTTCTTGACGAATTTCGGCACGCGGCCGGTGATCGACAGGCCGAGCATGTCGTGCAGCACTAGGACCTGACCGTCGGTGGCGTTACCGGCGCCGATACCAATGACCGGAATCTTCACGGCCTGGCTGATTTCAGCGGCCAGTTCACTCGGCACGCATTCAAGCAGCAACATCGCCGCACCCGCCTGTTCCAGCGAGATCGCGTCGGCACGCATCTGCCGTGCCTGGTTCTCGTTGCGGCCCTGCACTTTATAGCCACCGAGAATGTTCACGGCTTGCGGGGTCAGGCCCATGTGCGCGCAGACCGGCACACCGCGTTCGGCCAGCAGGCGGATCGACTCCGCCAGCCACAGCGCCCCTTCAACCTTGACCATGTGCGCACCGGCCTGCATCAGCAGGGCGCTGTTGGTCATGGTTTGTTCGAGAGTCGCGTTGGCCATGAAGGGCAAGTCGGCCAGGATCAGGGCATCGGTGTTGCCGCGTTTGACGCAGGCGGTGTGGTAGGCCATTTCCGCAGTGGTCACTGGCAATGTGCTGTCGTGACCTTGCAGGACCATGCCGAGGGAGTCGCCCACCAGCAGCACTTCGACACCGGCCTCGTTGCAGGCGTGGGCGAAGGTCGCGTCATAGCAGGTCAGCATGGTGATCTTTTCACCTTTTTGCTTGAGGCTCTGGAGCGTGGTCAGGGTGATGGCTGGCATGTAAAAAATCCTCGTTCAGGCGCTATGGAAACTACTGCGAGTAACGCGCGTGATTCTTCATTTACTCAGGCGCACGGTCTTTTGTCGTGCTTATAAGGCCTGGATGGCGCCCGTATGTGCCGGGTTGGCGGCAGCGGGACGCCTATAGTCGTGATGAGCCAACAGGAAGTCAATTGCGTGTGTTACCGCGTTGTTACGAGGGGAGTGTTACCGGCGTTACTGATCCGATTCAGCGGCGCGGCGGGGCTGATTCGAGGCTTTCTTGTCCGACAACATCTAATGGGGAATCGTCAATGTGTGCGGGGTTGCTCGCCAAGGTGTCGTGTCCATCGGTATCTGAATCAACGGATACTGCGCTTTGGCGAGCAAGCCCGTGCCCACAAGGGGGAACTGATTTTAAGTTTTGGAGAGGCGTTCCAGGCCGACGAACGGGCACGCGGCCAGTAGGTCGGGGAGGCTGCGGCCATCGGCCAGGCGCAGATCCTCGGGAGCCAGTTCGGCCAGTGGATACAGGACGAACGCCCTTTCCTGAATCTGGTAATGAGGGACTTTCAGCCGTGGTTCGTCGATCAACCGATCACCGAACAGCAGAATATCCAGATCCAGCGTGCGCGGGCCCCAGCGTTCCAGGCGTTCGCGGCCCTGATCGTTTTCGATCGCTTGCAGCGCATCGAGCAGATCCAGCGGCGCAAGATCGCTGTCGAGCGCCGCCACGGCGTTGGTGTAGCGCGGTTGGCCCGGCAGCAATGAGTCGCTTTGATAGAAGGCGGAAACACCGGCGACCATGGTTTGCGGCAATTGCCCCAGCGCCTCGACGGCGCTGCGCAATTGTTCGGCCGGGTCAGCGAGGTTGCTGCCCATGCCGATATAGATCCGTTCCATGCCTATTCGCCCGTTGCGCTCGGTGCACCGGCACGTTTGCGCTTGGAACCGCCGCTGCGACGACGTTTGCGCGGCGCACCGCTGGCGTCGTCACCTTTGCCGCTGAGATCGCGGATCATGTCACGACGCTCGCTGTCGTTGGCGTCCTGATAGTCCGTCCACCATTCACCCAGGCCATCCGTTTGCTCGCCCGCGCTTTCACGCAGCAGCAGGAAGTCGTAACCGGCGCGGAAACGTGGATTGTCCAGCAACAGATCGGCACGTTTGCCGCTGCGCCGTGGCAGGCGCTCCTGCATGTCCCAGATCTCGCGGATCGGCATGGTGAAGCGTTTCGGAATCGCGATGCGCTGGCACTGCTCGGCAATCAACTCGTGTGCGGCTTCCTGCATCGCCGGGATCGGCGGCATGCCACGTTCCTGCAAACGCAGCACGCGGGCCGGCAGGGCTGGCCACAACAGGGCGGCAAACAGGAACGCCGGCGTGACCGGTTTGTTCTGCTTGATGCGCAAGTCGGTGTTGGTCAGCGCTTCGCTGATCAGCGTGTGGGTATATTCCGGGTTGTGCTCCAGCGCGTCGGCACTGCCCGGGAACAGCGGGGCAAACAGTTGCAGGTCGACCAGCATCTCGAAGGTGATCGCGCCGTGTCCGGAGAGGAACAGCTTGAGCACCTCTTCAAACAGGCGTGCCGACGGGATCTCGCGCAACATCGGCGCCAGTTCGCGGATTGGCTGAACCGTGTGTTTCTCGATGCCGAAATTGAGCTTGGCGGCGAAACGCACGGCCCGCAGCATGCGCACCGGGTCTTCCTGATAGCGCTGCTTTGGATCGCCGATCAGGCGGATCAGGTGATTGCGGATGTCGTGCACGCCGTTGGCGTAGTCGAGGATGCGCTCGCTGACCGGATCGTAATACAGGGCGTTGATGGTGAAGTCGCGGCGTTGCGCGTCTTCTTCCAGGGTGCCGTAGACGTTGTCGCGCAAAATTCGCCCGCTTTCGTTACGCGAAGACTGATTGCTGTCTTCGTCGTCCTCGTTTATCGGGTGATTGGCGCGGAAGGTCGCGACTTCGATGATTTCGCGACCGAAATGAATATGCACCAGTTTGAAGCGACGGCCGATGATCCGCGCATTGCGGAATTCGGCGCGCACTTGTTCGGGCGTGGCGCTGGTGGCGACGTCGAAATCCTTGGGCGTAATGCCCAACAGCATGTCACGCACGCAGCCACCGACCAGATAGGCCTGGTAACCGGCGCCCTGCAAGCGTTCGACGATATTGACCGCATAGCGGCTGAATTGCGTTTTCTGCAGCGAATGTTGGCCGCTGTTAAGCACTTCAGGGGTGCTGCGGATGTGTTGCGTACGACGCACGGGAGTTCGGAATGACTGGAACAGCTTCTTCAGCATGGGATGCACTGTTTGAAGGAATGTTCGGCCATACCAAAGAATGACCGCATGATGGGCGCAGATTCTAGCATTTAGTCGGGGGATGGTGTAGGACACGGCAGATTTGAGCTGTAAGCCGCAAGCTGCAAGGGTCGAGGAGGGCAAAACAGCAGGATTTCCCGGATGGGAGAAACTACAAGGGGAGCCGGAGCTCCCCAAGAAGTAGTTGCGTGCTCTTTTTATTATTGATTCGGGCTTCTTGTTTTTGTTGAGTGCCCTCGTCACGAAGCTTTTGCTTCGTGACCCTCCCAATCGGGAGCCAAGAGCAAACGGATTGCTTTGGTCGCTGAATTGCAGTGATCTCTCGATCCAACCAGTACAGGCTCTGTCTTAGGACAGTTTTTGTTGTTCTCGGCCTGGTCGTGGGGCAAGCCCCAAATACAACGCCTCTCCAAAAGAATCAGTTAGCTGCGCCTCTCGCCGTCTTGTTTTTATTGTGCGTGAGTCGATTCGTCTTATTTTTATTGTCTTGTGCATTGCTTGTTATTGTTCTTGTACCAAACATATAGCAGGTGCCGTGCCAACTTTTGCGAACCCCAATAAAACAAGGGGTTAGGTCGATCGGGCCCTTTTGTCAGGGCGAAAAAAAGCCGGGGTTTCGTTACCGATAACCCCGGCTTCTGTTACGTGGAAAGACTGAGGTAACAGTTTTTTCACATCTTCAAGCGTTACCCGCACACTCGACAGGTAACGTTCAGCTCTCGCTGGCGACCCCGGTCTTGCGTCGTGGAATGCCCAGGCGCTGACGCCGTTCCCACAGGCATTTACGGCTGACGCCCAGTTTGCGCGCCAGTTCGGTCTCGGTCATGTGGTCCTGATGCTCGAGGACGAAATGCTGGAAGTAGTCTTCCAGCGACAAGTCTTCGGTCGGTTCGTGGCTGCTGTTGCTGGCGTTACCTGAGGTTTGCGGCGGCAGACCAATGAATTCATCGTCGTCCAGATCGCTCAGCTCAATGTCGATACCCAGCAGTTCAGCGGAGATTTCCGGGCTCTCGCTGAGGATCACCGCGCGCTCGACCGCGTTTTCAAGTTCACGAACGTTACCCGGCCAGGAATAGTGACGGATGGCCTGTTCGGCATCCGCTGCAAATTTCAGGTCGGTACGGTTGATCCGCGCGCTCTGGCGAGCGAGGAAGGCATTGGCGATCTCGTTGACGTCGGCACCGCGCTCGCGCAGGGCTGGCAGTTTCAACGCGATCACATGCAGGCGGTAATAAAGGTCTTCCCGGAACTGGCCGACTTTCGCCAGGCTCTTGAGGTCTCGGTGAGTCGCCGCGATCAGACGAACATCGACCTTCTGCGATTGCACCGAGCCCACACGGCGAATTTCACCTTCCTGCAAAACGCGCAACAGGCGGGCCTGGGCTTCCAGCGGCAGCTCGCCGATTTCATCGAGGAACAGCGTACCGCCGTCCGCCGCTTCCACCAGGCCGGCACGACCGGCGCTGGCGCCGGTGAATGCGCCTTTTTCGTGGCCGAACAGTTCGGACTCGATCAGGCTTTCCGGAATGGCGGCGCAGTTCACCGAGATCATCGGTGCCTTGGCGCGTTTCGACAGGTTGTGCAGGGCGCGGGCCACCAACTCTTTACCGGTGCCGGACTCGCCCTGAATCAGCACATTGGAATCGGTCGGCGCGACTTTGCGGATCTTGCTGTACAGATCCTGCATCGGTGGGCAGGAGCCGATGATGCCGATTTCGCCGTTGCTGTTGTCGGTGGCTGTTTTGCCGCTGCCATTGGCAGATTTGCTGGCAACGGCTTCGCCCGCTGCCGGCGCCGATTGGCGATCACGCAGGATCCGCGCAACGGCCTGAAGCATTTCATCGTGGTCGAAAGGCTTGGCGATGTAATCCACCGCGCCCATCTTCATCGAGTCGACCGCCGAGCGCAGGCTGGCATAACTGGTCATGATCAGCACCGGCGTGCCCTGGCCGAGCTTGATCAGCTCGGTACCCGGAGCGCCCGGCAGACGCAGATCGCTCACGATCAGATCGAACGTAGGAATGGTGAAGCGTTCTTGTGCTTCCTGCACTGAACCGGCTTCGCTGACCTGGTACTGGTTGCGTTCCAGCAGGCGGCGCAAGGCGGAGCGGATAATGGTTTCGTCTTCGACGATCAAAATGTGCGGCATTGATTAGATACTCTCGACGGTCTCAGTTCACAGCGGACGTCGCTTCGACATGACGCGGTAAGGTCACCCGGATACGGGTGCCGCGCTGGCTTTGTACATCAGCCGGGCTGTCGATGGTGATTTGTCCATAATGCTCTTCAACGATGGAATAGACCAGTGCAAGGCCCAGACCGGTACCTTCACCAGGATCCTTGGTGGTGAAGAAAGGTTCGAACAATCGGTCCATGATGTTCTTCGGAATACCGCTGCCTTCGTCCTCAACGATCAGGTCGACCGTGTGTTCGCCGGCCTCGCTCTTGACCCTCACGGCGCTGCCGGCAGGCGAGGCGTCACGAGCGTTGGAGAGCAGATTGATCAGCACTTGGGCAAGGCGTTGTGGGTCACCTTCGACCCAGTGATCCGGGTCGCACAGGTTGTAGAACTGCACTTCGAAATTGCGCCGGTTCAGCGCCAATAGCCCGATGGCATCCTGGGCCACTTCGGCCAGACAAACGGGCTCGTCGTTATGCTGATGACCGCCGGCATGGGCAAAACTCATCAGCGACTGAACGATGCGTGACACGCGTTTGGTCTGTTCGAGAATCTGTCCGCTGATCTCGGTCAGCTCGTCGTCTTCTTCGCGTTCTTCGCGCAGGTTCTGCGCCAGACAAGCGATGCCGGTGATCGGGTTGCCGATTTCGTGGGCGACACCCGCGGCGAGACGACCGATGCTGGCCAGACGCTCGGAGTGGACCAGTTTGTCTTCAAGCATCTGGGTTTCGGTCAAATCTTCTACCAGCAACACCAAACCGCTGTTACCCGGTGCCAACGGCTCGTCGATTGCCGCCTTGTGCAGGTTCAGCCAGCGGGTCTGTCCGTCGAGTGCCAGATGCTGTTTGTGCAAGTGTTCGTCCGGCAGGTTGATAAAGCCCTGGAGCAATTCTTTCCATGGATTGCCAATGGTGCTCAAGCGCGAGCCGACCACGCGCTGCGCGGCGATCCCGGTCAGCTCTTCCATAGCCTTGTTCCACATCAGGATCTCTTGGTCCTTGGCCAGCGAGCAGACGCCCATTGGCAGTTCCTGCAGGGTCTGGCGGTGGTAGCGGCGCAGTGCGTCGAGTTCGGCGGCCAGGCCCGTGAGGCGCGAGTGGTAATCCTCAAGGCGGCTTTCGATGAAGTGGATGTCTTCGGTGACGTAATTTTCGCCGCCGGCCTTGTACGGCAGGAAGGTTTCGACCATGTCCTGCGCCACACTCGGCCCCATCAGCCCGGAGAGGTTGGCTTCAATACGGTCGCGTAATCGGCGCAAGGCGTAAGGCCGACGCTCATCGAAGGGTAGGTAAAGGTCGCGCAAGGCCTGTTCGACTTCTTTCTGCGCCGCTTTGGCGCCGAGCGGTTTGGCCAGTTGTGTGGCGAATTCCTGCGGCGAGGCGGCGTGCAGCTCGCGGCGTTGCGGACGGCGTACGTTATCCACCGCGCAGGCTTCGGCGGCGCTGGCCTCTTCGGGGCTGGCATTGGTGAACAGCGAAATCAGGGTGAACATCAGCACGTTGGCGGCCAGCGACGCGATGGCCGCCATGTGCCAACTGGTGTCGTCCAGCACGTAAATCATGTTCAGCAGCGGAATGTAGAAACCCTGCAGATTGCCGACCAGCGGCAGCAGCATGGTGACGACCCAGACCAGAATCCCGGCCAGCAGACCGGCAATAAAGCCGCGCCGGTTAGCGGTCGGCCAGTACAGCACGGACAACACGCCGGGCAGGAATTGCAGGGTCGCGACAAACGCGACGATGCCGAGGTTGGCCAGATCCTGTTCGGCACCAAGCATCAGGTAAAAACCGAAACCGGCCATGATGATCGCGACGATCAGTGCGCGACGGGTCCATTTCAGCCAGCGGTAGATATTGCCTTCGGCGGGCGGCTGATAGAGCGGCAGCACCAAATGGTTCAACGCCATGCCTGACAACGCCAGGGTGGTGACGATGATCAGTCCGCTGGCGGCCGACAGCCCGCCGACATAAGCAAGCAAGGCCAAGGGTTTGCTGTTGGCGGCAATGCCGATGCCGAGAGTGAAGTATTCCGGATCGGTGGTGGCGCCGAGCTTGAGACCGGCCCACAGGATCAGCGGCACCGCCAGACTCATCAGCAGCAGGAACAGCGGCAGGCCCCAACTGGCACTGACGAGGGAGCGCGGGTTGAGGTTCTCGGTAAAGGTCATGTGATACATGTGCGGCATCACGATGGCCGAGGCGAAGAACACCAGCAGCAGTGTACGCCACGGGCCTTCCTGCAGCGGCGTGTGCAGAGCGGCGAGGGCGGTCTGGTTTTGCAACAGCCACAGTTCAAGCTGTTGCGGGCCGTCGAACACGCCGTACAGCGCATACAGGCCAACGCCGCCGAGAGCGATCAGTTTGATCACCGACTCGAAGGCAATCGCGAACACCAGCCCTTCGTGCTTCTCGCGGGTGGCGATGTGGCGTGAACCAAAGAAAATCGTGAACAAAATGATCAGCGCGCAAAACGCCAGGGCCACGCGGCTCTGAATCGGCTCGCCGGTCAGAATGCCGATGGAGTCGGCCACCGCTTGAATCTGCAACGCCAGCAACGGCAGCACGCCGATCAGCATGAAAATCGTGGTCAGCGCACCGGCCCAGGTGCTGCGAAAGCGGAAGGCGAACAGGTCGGCCAGCGACGACAGTTGATAGGTGCGGGTGATTTTCAGGATCGGATACAGCAACACCGGCGCCAGCAAAAACGCGCCAGAGACCCCGAGATAACTGGAAAGAAAGCCGTAGCCGTACTGATAGGCCAGGCCCACCGTGCCGTAGAACGCCCACGCACTGGCGTAAACCCCCAGCGAAAGGGTGTAGGTCAACGGATGGCGAATGATCGCCCGCGGGATCATGCCCCGTTCGCTGATCCAGGCAACACCGAACAGCACCGCCAGGTACGCGGCGCTGATCAGGATCATCTGGGTCAGGCTAAAGCTCATCGGCATCTTTTTGGCTCTGCAGGATGAAGGTCACGACAATCAGGATCAGCCAGAGCAGATAGGGGCGATACCAGGCGCCCGTAGCGTCGATCCACCAATCCATGATGGCGGGAGAAAACAGATAGATCCCCACGACCAAAAGCAGGACCAAGCGATAGATGTACATCCCGGCCTCTCTTTTTTATGTGCGTGCCCGAAAACGTGCGGCGATGGTAACGGATGGCGGCGCGACTGCAAGTGTCGTCATCGCAGTTGTGCTTCGGGCAGGGTCAGTGTGCGCGGGATCTTCGTGGCGTCCCAGTGGGTGCTGCCCCAGTTGAGCAGTTCCTGCGGCGTCGCATATTCGAGTTCGGCGCCGGGGTTTTGCCCCAGTGCGCGCAGGGCCCTTAGCAGCAATGGCGTGGCTTGATCAGCTTGCAGTGGCGGCGAGCGGTAGGACTTGCCCAGTTTGTTGCCGTCCGGCTGGGTGATCAGCGGCAGGTGCAGATAACGCGGCTGACGCAGGCCCAGCAACTCCTGCAGATAGAGCTGGCGCGGGGTGGAGTCGAGCAGATCGGCGCCGCGCACGATGTCAGTAATGCCCTGCCAGGCATCGTCAAGCACCACGGCCAGTTGATAGGCATAGAGGCCGTCGCGACGGCGGATGACGAAATCGCCGACATCACGGCCCAGATGCTGGCGGTATTCGCCTTGCACGCGGTCGATGAAATGGTATTCGAGCTCCGGCACACGCAGGCGGATAGCGGCATCCTGCTGGTCGTGCCCGGCATTGCGGCAAAACCCGGGATAAATCCCGTGATACGGCTCCAGTTGTTTGCGCGAGCAAGTGCAGGCGTAGGCCAGACCATGGTTGAACAGGCTGTTGAGGACTTCGGCATAGGCATCGTGCCGATCACTCTGGCGCACCATCTCGCCGTTCCATTCAAACCCATAGCTTTGCAGCGCCTTGAGAATCGCGCTCTGCGCGCCGGGCTCTTCACGGGGTGGATCGAGATCTTCCATGCGCACCAGCCAGCGACCACCCACAGAGCGGGCGTCGAGATAGGAGGCGAGCGCTGCGACCAGCGAACCGAAATGCAGGTGGCCACTGGGGGTTGGGGCGAAGCGGCCGATGTAGGCAGGGGAGGTTTTGGCAGTCATGGGAGCCATATAACTTTTCAGGTTTCGCGCGCATTACCGTTGTGGGAGGGGGCTTGCTCCCGAATGCGGTTTATGAGTCAACATCTCTGTTTATGACACACCGTATTCGGGAGCAAGTCCCCTCCCGCAATGGCAGAGAAAACAGAGAAGGCAGGCAAAAGGCAGAAACAAAAACGGAGCGTTCGCACGCTCCGTTTTTTGTTCAGGTCGAAATTATTTGCCGACCTGCTTTTCCTTGATTTCCGCCAGGGTCTTGCAGTCGATGCACAGATCCGCGGTAGGACGGGCTTCGAGGCGCTTGACGCCGATCTCGATGCCGCAGGACTCGCACCAGCCGTATTCTTCGTCCTGAATCAGCTCAAGCGTCTTGTCGATCTTTTTGATCAACTTGCGTTCGCGATCACGGGCGCGCAGTTCGAGGGCGAATTCTTCTTCCTGGCTGGCACGATCGGCCGGGTCAGGGAAGTTGGCCGCTTCGTCTTTCATGTGATCAACAGTACGGTCGACTTCCTGCATCAAGTCCTGTTTCCACTTGTTCAGGATCTTGGTGAAGTGCGCTCGCATCGGGGCGCCCATGTACTCTTCGCCAGCCTTCGGAACATAAGGTTCGAAGCCGCTGATCGTCGCTTGTTGCTGTTGCTTTGCTTGGGTGGGCATGAAATGGACCGCCTCTACTCTTGTAATCCATTGCGCAGGATTGCTCCATCACCGACACCTGCCGGCCCTGCGGCTGCAAGCGGGCGAACTTACCAGATCAATTCGGCCTGCGCTACTCCCGGATGTCGAGGCCCCGGCGGGTGGCGCTTGCAAATGTTTGGCAAGCCGTGTCTGGCGGTGTGGAAGACCTGTTCAATCACTGATTTTAGTCAATCCTGGAGCGTACGCTTGTGTCATTACAATCCAGAGTTCTTGAGGCTGTGACCTCTGCGGGTTCTCGCTCGTTCCGGCAGATGGGTAGAATCGTTTCTTTTCCCTCGTCGAAGGAAGGCCAATGGCTCAGCCCTACAGTGCGCGCAGTCGTGCGATCGAACCGTTCCATGTGATGGCGCTGCTGGCGCGGGCCAATGAATTGCAGGCCGAGGGGCACGATGTCATTCACCTGGAGATTGGCGAACCGGACTTCACGACCGCAGAGCCAATCATCCGTGCCGGCCAAGCCGCGCTGACGGCGGGCAAAACCCGTTACACCGCTGCCCGTGGCATTCCTGAGCTGCGCGAAGCAATTTCCGGTTTCTACCAATCGCGTTATGGCTTGAGCATCGATCCGCGACGCATTCTGATCACCCCGGGCGGCTCCGGCGCACTGTTGCTGGCCAGCGCCTTGCTGGTCGACCCCGGCAAGCACTGGCTCCTGGCGGACCCCGGATACCCGTGTAATCGCCACTTCCTGCGGTTGGTCGAAGGCGCTGCGCAGCTAGTGCCCGTCGGGCCGGACGTGCGTTATCAACTGACTCCGGATCTGGTCGAGCGCTATTGGGACCACGAGAGTGTTGGCGCGCTGGTTGCTTCGCCAGCCAACCCGACGGGGACCATTTTGACGCGCGATGAATTGGCCGGCTTATCCACCGCCATCAAGGCCCGGCACGGCCATCTGGTGGTAGACGAGATCTATCACGGCCTGACGTATGGCACCGATGCGGCGAGCGTGCTGGAAGTCGATGACAGCGCATTTGTCCTCAACAGCTTCTCGAAATATTTCGGCATGACCGGCTGGCGCCTCGGTTGGCTGGTGGCGCCGGATGCGGCGGTCAGCGAGTTGGAGAAGCTCGCACAGAACCTCTACATCAGCGCACCGAGCATGGCGCAATACGCGGCGCTGGCCTGTTTCGAACCTGACACGATCGCGATTCTGGAGCAGCGCCGCGCCGAATTCGGCCGTCGCCGCGATTTTCTCCTGCCGGCGTTGCGCGAACTGGGTTTCAACATTGCCGTGGAACCCGAAGGTGCATTCTATCTTTATGCAAATATCAGCCAGTTCGGCGGCGATGCCTTCGCGTTCTGCCAACATTTCCTCGAAACCGAGCACGTTGCGTTTACCCCGGGTCTGGATTTCGGACGCTATCAGGCCAGCCACCATGTGCGTTTTGCCTACACGCAAAACCTCCCTCGCTTACAGGAAGCGGTGGAGCGGATCGCGCGTGGCTTGAAGAGTTGGCAAGGCTGATGCGTTTTCATCCTCCTCTGGAAGAGGCGCGGCTAATCCGTCGTTACAAGCGTTTTCTCACCGATATCGAAACCGTTGGCGGCGAGTTGCTGACGATTCACTGCCCAAACACCGGCTCGATGCTCAATTGTCAGGTCGAGGGCGGGCAAGTCTGGTTCAGTCGCTCCAACGACCCGAAACGCAAATTGCCCGGCACTTGGGAAATCGGCGAAACCCCGCAGGGCCGTTTGTTTTGTGTCAATACCGCGCGCGCCAACGGGCTGGTCGAAGAAGCCTTGCAGGCTGGCGTCATCACCGAGTTGAACGGGTTTACCGCGTTGAAGCGCGAAGTGGCTTACGGACAGGAAAAAAGCCGCATCGACTTTCGCCTCGAATACCCGAGCGGCCCGGCGTATGTGGAAGTGAAAAGCGTCACCTTGGGCTTTGATGGCACGAATGTGGCGGCGTTTCCCGATGCCGTGACCCAGCGTGGCGCCAAGCATTTGCGTGAACTGGCGCATCTGGCGCGGGACGGGATTCGTGCGGTGCAGTTGTACTGCGTGAGTCTCACCGGGATTGAGGCGGTGCGTCCGGCTGTGGAAATCGACCCGGCCTATGCCGAGGCGCTGCGTGAAGCGGTTGCCAGTGGCGTTGAAGTACTGGCGTACGGTGTGCGGTTGAACCATGAGGAAATGGTCATTGATCGTCGGTTGGAGGTACTGCTCAGCGGTTAAAGGGTGATCCACACACCTTGTACGTCTTCCCGGCAGGGGATGCGGGTCAACGATTGCCCGGCGCAGGGCCCTGCGACGCATTCACCGTCCTCGATCAGAAACAGTGCGCCGTGGGTGGCGCACTGGATCAGGCTGTTGCTCGGGTCGAGAAACTGATCCGCCTGCCATTCCAGGCCAACGCCTCGATGCGGGCAACGATTGAGGTAGACATAGACCTGGCCGTTGCGGCGCACGGCAAACAGTTTTTTTCCGTCGACATCAAAACCGCGACTGCCGGCCTCGGCCAGATCGGCACCCGCGCAGAGAAACTTCATGACTATCCTCTAATGTTGGCTCGTGTTCGGATATGTTCGAGCTTGACGTTTAAATGCAAGCAATTATCAAATGGCGGCCTTCGCCCACCGGCGTTTGCCAGATGCCGAGGATACTTGGCCTACCACCCAGACGCCCGGGAAACCTTGTTAAAGGAAGCTGTGTATGCGCCTGAGTCTGCGCGTTGTGAAAACCCTGTCTGACGCTTTCTACCCGGCCAAGAGCAACCCATGACCACACGGGTCAAACCCCGAGGCTTGTTCATTGGCCTGACGCTCCTGTGTGTGCTGGCGATCTGGCTGTCATTGGCGCTCGGCCCGGTCAGTCTGCCGCTGTTCGATACGTTACGCGCGGCTTTGCGCCTGATCGGTGTGCCGCTGGCACCGGAGGGGCTGGAGCAGGCCGAACTGATTCTCGGGCAGATTCGCCTGCCGCGAACGTTACTCGGGCTGGCGGTCGGCGGTGTACTGGCATTGTCTGGCGTGGCGATGCAGGGGTTGTTTCGTAATCCGCTGGCGGACCCAGGGCTGGTCGGTGTTTCCAGTGGCGCGGCGTTAGGGGCGGCGATAGCGATTGTCGGCGGCTCTTTTTTTGGCGGTTTGCCTGAATCGTTCGGGCCTTATCTGTTATCGGTGTGTGCGTTTCTCGGCGGGCTCGGGGTGACGGCGCTGGTCTGCCGACTCGGCCGGCGCAATGGGCAAACCAACGTTGCAACCCTGTTGCTGGCGGGGATCGCGCTGACGGCGCTGGCCGGTTCGGCGGTCGGACTGTTCACCTATCTCGCGGACGACGCAACCCTGCGCACGCTGACGTTCTGGAACCTGGGCAGCCTCAACGGCGCCAGTTATGCGCGGTTGTGGCCGTTGTT
Source organism: Pseudomonas sp. NPDC087614 (assembly GCF_044743485.1). NCBI lineage: Bacteria > Pseudomonadati > Pseudomonadota > Gammaproteobacteria > Pseudomonadales > Pseudomonadaceae > Pseudomonas > Pseudomonas sp. NPDC087614. Next base: position 60,743 of record NZ_JBIUWN010000021.1, read on the forward strand.
GATCATCAGCGCCGGCGTTGCGCTGTGGCTGCCGCGTCGGGCGAAAGCGTTGAATGCCTTGCTGCTCGGTGAATCCGAGGCGGGGCATTTGGGCATTGATGTCGAGCGACTCAAGCGCGAACTGGTGTTCTGCACGGCACTGGGTGTCGGCGCGGCAGTGGCAGCGGCGGGGATGATCGGTTTTGTCGGGTTGGTGGTGCCGCATCTGGTGCGGTTGTTGGCAGGTCCCGATCATCGAGTGTTGCTGCCAGCCTCTGTGCTGGCCGGGGCGAGTCTGTTGTTGCTGGCGGATCTGCTGGCGCGTCTGGCGCTGGCGCCGGCGGAGTTGCCAATCGGTATTGTCACGGCATTTATCGGTGCGCCGTTCTTTCTTTATCTGTTGTTGCGAGGGCGTGCCTGATGTTGCGTGCGCACAACGTGCATATCCTTCGCGGCCGCAAGACTGTCCTTGGCGGGGTCAGCGTGGAGCTCAAACCGGGCGAAGTGCTCGGCGTGCTGGGCCCCAATGGCGCCGGTAAAAGTACCTTGCTCGGCGCTCTATGCGGCGAGTTGACGGCCAGTGAGGGCGAAGTTTCCCTCGACTGCGAAGCCTTGAGCCATTGGAGCGGTACGCAACGCGCTCAGCGCTTGGCGGTGTTGCCGCAGGTGTCGACGCTGGATTTTGCCTTTCGCGTTGAAGAAGTGGTCGGCATGGGCCGTTTGCCTTATCAAAGTGGTCGGGTACGTGATGACGAGATTGTTGCTGCGGCGCTGGCAGCGGCTGACGCTGCGCATCTGAGCGGTCGCAGTTATCTGGCGTTGTCGGGCGGGGAGCGCCAGCGTGTGCATCTGGCGCGGGTGCTGGCGCAACTCTGGCCGGGGCAGGCCGGGCAAACGTTGCTGCTGGACGAGCCGACGTCGATGCTTGACCCATTGCATCAGCACACAACCTTGCAGGCTGTGCGCGAGTTTGCCGATCGCGGGGCTGCCGTGCTGGTGATCCTGCACGATCTGAATCTGGCGGCACGTTATTGTGATCGCGTGTTGCTGCTCGAAGGTGGGCGTCCGGTTGCACTGGATACGCCGCAGCAAGTGTTGCGTCCGGATATGCTCAAAGCCGTGTTCGGTCTTGAAGTATTGGTGCAGCCGCACCCGGAGCGTGGGCATCCGCTGATCATCGCCCGCTGATGTTTTCATCGAGGTGATTGCATGCGTGGGATGTGGCCGTTGGCAGTGTTGTTGCTCGCGGGGTCTCAGCAGGTCGCCGCGCCGCGAGTTCGGCAAATGATTTTTCCACAGGCAAAAAAAGACCCGGTAAAAACCGGGTCAAATAACCGTGATTAGCCTGATGAGGAGATAATCTGAGAGTCCGAACCAAGGGCTTTTCAGAATATCGACCGATCTCGCGATCAGTTGTGATAATCATAGCGATTCTCATTACCGAGTCAACCACTGTTTTTCCATTCCCCTGATTTCATCTCGTCAATGGGCGCCCGGCCCAGAGAAAAGTGGGCTTGGCGTTAATTTCGGTTCGAGCTCAATTGGCTGATCTGCTTGTTCAGTTGATCGATGCGCCGCGCCATGCTTTCGATCAGGCTGTGGGCGATCTTCGGATTGGTGCGGGTCAGGCTCAAAAACTGATCACCGGGAATCAACATCACCGTACTCGGTTCGCAGGCGATGACCGTGGCATTGCGTGGCTCGCCGGTGAACACCGCCATGGCACCGAAAATCTCGTCCTTGGGCACCTCGCCGACCTTGTGCCCATCGACGAAGGCTTCGGCGTGCCCGTCGATGATCACAAATACGTGATCGGCGGCATCGCCTTGCTGAATCAGGGTTTCTCCAGCGTCGACCCGTTTAAAACCATTGGTGCTGCGAAACTCCCGAGGTTTCAATTCAGCCACCGCGTGGGCGAGGATTGCCATTTGTCCCAGCAAATACTCGAGAAACTGATCCGCCCGGCCTGGTTCGGCATACAAATGCTGGAACACATCGCTGCGCCGATAGGGCAGCAAACGCACTGGTCCATCGTTGCGCAAACGGCAATCGGCCCAATCGTCACCGCGCTGCAGGCCGATCAAGTCACCTTCCTGCCAGTAAAACAACGCCCGGGTGCCTATGCAGCCGTTGATCACGCCATCGGTCAGCAGAAACATCTGATCGCCGGGTAATTGCGCCATCAGGTCATCCGTCGTGCCCAACTCCAGGGTTTCTGCGCACGGCGCCAGACCATCCAGCCATTGCGCCGGCAAGTTCTGCAAACGATTGATCAGTGCGTCGGCAAGCGCCGATTGTTCCCCTAGCAGGTACATAACGGTCAGCGCCTGTTCAATTCTTGTGACGCGAGGAAATGGCTTCGAGTTGCTTGTTCAGGGCGTCCTTGCGCTCGGCTGGGATGTCATTCCAATGCACATCCATGAGCGCACCCTCAATCGCATACAACAACACCTTCGATGCGCGAAACCCGCGGGTACGCACGGCCCGGTAGGCGTCCACCGCGCCCAGGCGCCGCAAGTCCGAGGCGCTGTGGATGCCCACGGCATGCAGCCATTGCGCTGACGTCTTGCCAAGATTCTTCAGGTGTTGCAGTTCATCATTCATCAAGCCTCCTTGCGACGGCCGAATGGTGCGTGGGCGAGCTTCTCAGGAGTGTAGCCATCAGTAGGAAAAGCGTGGTTGTTTGGTTGCAATCAACGCAAACGCTTCTAAGAAACGACAACCGGGCGGGGTGAAAGGCCTGCGAACGCAGAAAGATGGGTGCAAACAAATATCAAATGTGGGGGCGAGCCTGCTCGCGAAAGCGGTCTGACTTTCACGATCAGGGTAACTGACACTCCGTCTTCGCGAGCAGGCTCGCCCCCGCAGGGTGGGCGTCGTGTCAGAGCTATCAGCGGGTGCGATAACGCAGGCGCGTCCCGAAATTCATCGACATCAGAATCTCGTCAGCGCTGAGCTCCGGCGGGAAGTACGCACCGGAAATCTGTGCGTGGGCCAGGCTTGCACCTTCCAGCGAGGCATGACGGAAATCGATGCCACGCAGATCGGCGGAGCGGAAATACGCGTCCCGGAAGTCCACGCCATCGGCGTTCAGTTCGCGCAGGTCGAGACCGCGGAAGTCACCGCCGACCATGTCGATCGGCCCGTCTTTCGGGCGCTCTTTGTTAAAACCCGTGATGTCATCTTTGTGCAGCAAGGCATACAGCGGAGTGTCGAGAAGTTTGGGTTGGCTCATGTCACATCACCTGTTGGTTTTATGACGCCAGTATAGTGCCACTATTTGACGGCCGTGAAGCGAGCGAGGGCTTCACGGCCGAAATAGTTTCTTACAGGCCTGGCAGGCGTTGGCGGATCTGCGCCACCACGGTGTCCAGCGTGCCGGATTCATTGGTCTGCACACGTTTGCTGCGCAGGATTTCTTCCGGCGTCAGCGCTTCGCGACTGGCTTGTTGAGCTTCGATCACGGCCAGCGTGGCGTCGGATGGATCCTGCTTGTCTGCTTGACGAATGGCCAGCCAGCTCTCAATCACCGCTTGCGGCGCATTGCAGTCGAGGATCAGGAACGGCGTACCAGTGGCTTCGGCGATTTGCGCCGCGTTGTCACGTTGCTCGCGCTTGAGGTAAGTGGCATCGATCACCACTGGATAACCGGCGTGCAGGATCACTTCAGCGATTTCATGCAGGCGTGCGTAGGTCGCGGTGCTGGCATCGGCACTATAAATGCCGGCCTGCACATCATTGGCGACGGTTTGCTCACCGAACAGACGCTTGCGCTCAACATCGGAGCGCAGACGAATTGCCCCCAGTGCTTCGACCAGACGCATGGCCACGTGGCTTTTGCCAACGGCGGAAACACCGTGGGTGATCGCCATGAACCGCGAAGGAATGGTGCTGTAGCTTTCCGCCAGGTTGGCGTAGTTGCGGTACTGACGCAGGGTGGTGGCGCGCTGCACCGGGGTTGCGTCTGCCGGCATGCTGAACAGTGCCACTTTTGCGCGAACCAGCGCGCGGTAGGCTTTGTAGAAGTTCAGCACTTCCATGCCTTGATAGTCGCCGGTCAGTTCCAGGTACTGGCTGATAAAGCGGCGAGCCAACGATTTCAGACCACGGTCTTCGAGGTCCATCGCCAGGAAGCCGGTGTCAGCCCAGACGTCGGTGAAACGGAACGGTTCGTTGAACTCGATGCAGTCGAAGATCACCACGTTGCCGTCGATGACGGTGGCATTGCCCAAGTGGATATCGCCGTGGCACTCGCGAGTGAAGCCTTCGGCCTTGCGCTGGGCGAACAGTGGCTTGAGGCGGGCGAAGCTGCTTTCGGCCCAGGCTTTAAGTGCCTCGAGTTGCAGCAGATCGTTTTTGTCGCTGAGGAACGGCAGAATCTGTTCGAAGTTTTGCGATACCGGCGCCATCACGCTGTCCGGGGTGCCCGCGTCATGCTCGGCCGGGACTTTCGGGGCGCTGAGGTGGAATTTGGCGATCTGCTCGGCCATTTCATCGATGTGCCGGGTGGTCAGCTCGCCGTTGGCTTGCAGGGTGCTGAGCAAACCGGTTTGCGGAAACTGGCGCATTTTCAGCACGTATTCGATAGCCGGGCCATCGCCGCCCAGTTGTGGCGCTTCGACGCTGCCGGTGACGGGCTGCACTTCCAGGTACAAATCGTCGGTCAGACGCTGGTTCAGGCGTAGCTCTTCGCCGCAGAAATGCTCACGCGCCTGGAGGTTGGTGAAGTCGAGGAAGCCGAAATTCACCGGTTTCTTCACTTTATAAGCAAAGGGGCCGGTGAGGATCACCCACGAGATATGGGTTTCGATGACCTGGAACCCTTCGACGGGGTGCGGGTAGAGGGCCGGGTTTTGCAGGGCAGCGATCAGTGACTGGCTCACGGGCGATCCTTCAGAGGCTGGGGGAAATTCGAGGTCGCCATTATGGCCGCTCGCCAGCCCGACGCAAACCTCGGAGCGCTTCTGTCGAGTCTGAATAAAGTGCGTATAATCCGCCGCCATGACTCGAACTCGATCTCCCCGTACCAAGAAAAAACCACCTTCCAAGGGCCTGCGCCCATGGCTGGGCTGGGCCATTAAACTCAGTCTGGTCGGCCTTGTGGTGCTGGCCGGATTCGCCGTTTACCTCGATGCCGTGGTGCAGGAGAAGTTCTCCGGCAAGCGCTGGACCATCCCGGCCAAGGTGTACGCGCGTCCGCTTGAGCTGTTCGTCGGACAAAAGCTCAGCAAAAACGATTTCCTCACCGAACTCGATGCCCTGGGCTATCGCCGCGAAGCCGTGAGCAATGGGCCGGGCTCCGCAGCGGTCAACGGCAATACCGTCGATCTGAATACCCGTGGCTTCCAGTTTTATGAAGGTATGGAGAAACCGCAGCCGGTGCATGTGCGCTTCTCCGGTGACTACGTTGCTGAGCTTTCGGCAATCAACGGTTCGAAATTGTCCGTGGTTCGCCTGGAACCGCTGCTGATCGGCGGGATTTACCCGAAAAACCTTGAAGACCGCATTCTGATCAAGATCGATCAGGTGCCGCCGTATCTGCTGGACACCCTCGTTGCTGTAGAAGATCGCGATTTCTACAGTCACTGGGGTGTATCGCCGAAGTCGATTGCCCGCGCCATCTGGGTCAATACCTCCGGCGGCAAGATGACTCAGGGCGGCAGTACGCTGACCCAGCAGTTGGTCAAGAACTTCTACCTGACCAATGAACGCAGCCTGACCCGCAAGCTCACCGAAGCAATGATGGCGATGTTGCTGGAGTTGCATTACGACAAGAAAGACATCCTTGAGGCGTACCTCAACGAAGTCTTCGTCGGTCAGGATGGCCAGCGCGCGGTGCATGGTTTCGGTCTGGCGAGCCAGTTTTTCTTCGGTCAACCCTTGTCCGAGCTGAAACTGCATCAAGTAGCGTTGCTGGTCGGCATGGTCAAAGGCCCGTCCTATTACAACCCGCGTCGCAACCCCGAGCGTGCGCTTGAGCGTCGCAACCTGGTGCTCGACGTGCTTGAGCAACAAGGCGTGGCAACGGCAGAGCAGGTCGAAGCTGCGAAGAAAATGCCATTGGGTGTGACCACTCGCGGCAAATTGGCGGACAGCTCGTTTCCAGGCTTTATGGATCTGGTCAAACGCCAGTTGCGCGAAGACTATCGCGACGAAGACTTGACCGAAGAAGGCCTGCGGATCTTCACCAGTTTCGACCCGATTCTGCAGATGAAGGCCGAGTCCTCGGTCAATGACACCTTTAAACGTCTGTCAGGGCGCAAAGGCTCCGATGATGTGGAAGCGGCCATGGTCGTGACCAACCCGGAAACCGGTGAAGTACAGGCGATGATCGGTAGCCGGCAGGCAAGTTTTGCCGGATTCAACCGGGCACTCGATGCCGTGCGTCCGGTGGGTTCGTTGATCAAGCCAGCGGTTTATCTGACCGCGCTGGAGAAACCAAGTCAGTACACACTGACCAGTTGGTTGTCTGACGAACCGCTAGCGGTCAAAGGTGCCGACGGTCAGGTGTGGAAACCGCAGAACTATGATCGCCGCTCCCATGGCACCGTGTTCCTTTATCAGGGCCTGGCGCATTCCTACAATCTGTCGACCTCGCGTCTCGGTCTGGAAGTGGGTGTGCCCAATGTACTCAAGACCTTGGCGCGCCTGGGGGTTACGCGTGAGTTTCCGGCATACCCGTCGATGTTGCTGGGCGCCGGCGGCATGACCCCGATCGAAGTGGCGACCATGTACCAGACGCTGGCCAACGGCGGTTTCAACACGCCAATGCGCGGGATTCGCAGCGTACTGACCGCCGAAGGCGAGCCGCTCAAGCGTTATCCGTTCCAGATTCAGCAGCGTTTTGATCCGGCGTCCATCTATCTGATCCAGAACGCCATGCAGCGCGTGATGCGTGAAGGTACCGGCAGATCGGTTTACAACGTGCTGCCGAAAACCCTGACCCTGGCCGGCAAGACCGGCACCAGTAACGATTCTCGCGACAGTTGGTTCGCAGGTTTCAGTCAGGACGTGCTGGCGGTGGTGTGGCTGGGGCGTGATGACAACGGCAAGACGCCGTTCACCGGCGCCACCGGTGCGTTGCAGGTCTGGACCAGTTTCATGCGCAAGGCCGATCCCCTGCCGCTGGACATGCCGCAACCGGACAACATCGTACAGGCGTGGGTTGACTCTCATACCGGGCAAGGCTCCGATGCCAACTGCCCGGGTGCGGTGCAGATGCCGTATATTCGCGGCAGCGAACCGCCACCCGGCGCCTCGTGTGCGGGCGAAACGCCTGCTACAGGCGAGTCGGTGATGGATTGGGTCAAGGGCTGGATGAATTAAGCAAAGAGGGTTTCAAGTGAACAAGTGGTTGATTCCAGCGGTGACCGCCGTAGCTTTGCTCAGCGGCTGCTCTACCGTACAGCGTGGTTCGATCCCGGTGGTTGATTCCGGTACGGCCGTGTCCAACAGCGAACGAATTTCGGCCAATGGCGGCTTCCGTCAAACCACGGTCAAGCGTCCTGTTCAGGGCCAGACTCAGGCCATTCCACAAGGTGACTCTGGTGTAGTTGTGATGGTGCCAGGTGGCGGCGCGACCACCTCGACGCCGATCAGCACTTCGCCGATCGTGCCGGGTCCGGCGTCCGGTGGCATCACGCCGGGGCCTTACAACCCTTCGCCAGTGGAAGCGGCGCCGATCAACTCCGGCAGCTACAGCATGCCTTCGACGCCAAGTGGCATTCCTTCGGCCAACAGTGGCGGTGGCTTGTCAGCGGATGAGCAACTGGACGGTCCGGTTCTCGCCTTGCTGACCACCGCTCAACAGCAACAGGCCGGTGGCGACCTCAACGGCGCGTCTTCCAGCCTGGAGCGCGCGCAACGTGTAGCCCCGCGTGAGCCGCAAGTGCTTTATCGCCTTGCGCAGGTGCGCATGGCTCAAGGCGATGCGCCGCAGGCCGAACAGTTCGCCCGTCGTGCCTTGACCCTGGCCAACGGTCGTCCGGATTTACAGGCCAGTCTGTGGGAACTGATCGCGCAGGCCCGTGAGAAGCAGGGGGACTCCGCTGGTGCCGCTCTGGCCCGTCAAAAGGCCAGGGTTTCGCTGTGATGGACAGTCGTTTTCCGAAAATCGCCGATCAGCTTTTGTTGATCGAGCGTGAACTGCGTACGCAGGGCATGTGGGATGAAGTCTCGCCGTCCGCCGAAGCCTTGAGCAGTGTCGAGCCGTTTTCGGTCGACACGCTCGATTTCGAGCAGTGGTTGCAATGGATATTCCTGCCACGCATGAAGATGATCCTCGAACAGGATCTGCCGTTACCTAATGCCTCGGGCATTCAGGAAATGGCTGAAATGGTCTTCGCCCAGCGCAATCTGCAGGGCAAGGATCGGCAGCTTCAGGTATTGCTCAAAGAGTTCGACCTGCTCATTACTGCTTCGCGCTGAACCAGAAGCTGCCAGTCATTACTGGCAGTTTTCCGCTATCTGCTTCTGCGTTTCGCCGATGCGCTCTTGACGCTGCGCATCATCAAGCCGCCGCAATTTTCCCTCTACTTCCTCCCGCAAGCGCGGATTGTTCTGCAATTGCGCAAGGTTGGTGCGTGCCTGTTCACAAAATGCTTTGAGCTGCGCTTGCTGGTCGGCGACCTGTTTCCGGACCTTGGCGTCGATGGCTTTCTGATCGCCGAGTACGCCGTTACCGGGCATTGCCGCAGGTTTCGGCGCGGGCGAGGAGGGTGTCTGCACAGAGGTGGACGGCTGGCCTTGGGGAGGTTGTGCATCGAAATGCGTGACACCTTGGGCGTCGACCCATTTGTAGATCTGAGCGGCCGAGCACCAGGAGCTGAGGCCGATCAGCAGTGTGAGGAGGAGCGTTCGCATGCTGATTCCTTGGCAAAATTGCGCAATTGACGCTAACAGAGTAGCGGTTTTCAGGTTTTTTCTTGCGTTCTCATGTGCTTACCCACAATTAAGCACACAGACGACTTGACTTGGAGAGGGCGAAACAGAAGAATCCAAAGTCCGCTGTAGAGGGACTGCCAGAAGCAGACCCTCTCGGTAGATCATGAGGCGCACATCCGCGCCGACCTGTTACACCCGCAACGCGTTACCTCGCGCTGGGTGGGAAAGGCCCGCAACACTTGGGACGATCCCAATACTTGCTCAGTCAGTGCTGACGTAGTCGGCGACCACCGTCGCTCATGCTCTGCCGAGAAGTAAACCTATTAAGACCCGCCCCTATTTTGTGGACGGTATTCTGGCGTTTTAGAGGTGAACAACGTGGAGCTTTTATCTGGCGGTGAGATGCTCGTCCGCTTCTTGCGTGACGAAGGCGTCAAATATATTTACGGGTACCCGGGTGGTGCTCTCCTGCATGTTTACGATGCCCTGTTCAAAGAACCGGAAGTGACCCACATCCTGGTTCGTCACGAACAAGCGGCTACCCATATGGCTGACGGCTATGCCCGTGCCACCGGTAAAGCCGGCGAGGTATAGGTGACTTCCGGTCCAGGCGCCACAAACG